>DROJ01000367.1 GCA_011321935.1 Bacteroidota bacterium
AAACTGCTTTAATAATGAATATAGGCGCAATATCGCTTTAATATCTCTCCCTTTAAGGCTGTTTAGCGCAGTTACATCAATTTTCTTTTTTTTTAATGATGCTGCTAGCGCACCATCTCGTTGAATACAAACCACTTTTACAGGCACTTTTCTTTTATTTAAGCCTTCAGCCAAAAGGGCTGCTACCTTTTCCATACCTCCTGGCCTCAACTCTGAAAGTGCTATTAGCACACGTAGGTCTTTATGATTACGATGAGGATGGCTCATTTTGGACGGCCCTCAATAGACAGACTGGGAGCATCATTATTATCCAAAGGGCTTCGGTATAGATTGTAGTGATAGTAATACTTGATGCAAGAAAAATTATTAGTGCAACGGTTATTCCGAAAGAAAAGTGTACCATGTCTTCTACTGCTTGTCCTTTGAAGTCTTTTATTACCTTTTGGACTCTAAATAAATTGTGATATGCCGAAGCGATAAGTAATAAAAAGACAATCCCTCCTTGAATGCCGAGTTCGGCAAAGGCCTTTACAAAAGTGCTGTGAGAATCCTTCCCCTCATACTCTGGAATATAATGGCCAATGGTCTGGTACCAGTTTCCTGCACCAATCCCTAAGGGATTGTCAAGCAGCATGTGGAACCCCGCCTTCCAGAGCCTAGGCCTGCTGGCTGCAGATTCATCCATCTTTTGTCCTTCAACCGGGCGAACGATCGTGGAGATCCTGTGGATGAATTGGGGATCAGTCAGTCTTATACCTCCAATTATACCTATTAACATAACGACATATATTTTCTTTCTATGTTTTTTGGGAGCATATAAAAGAGCTGCTATGATGCCAAACAATATCCCCAAAAAGGCGCCCCTACTTCTGCATAAGATGACAGCATTTGCAGTAAAGGCCCCAGCCAGCAATGTTATAATCTTTCCCTTCCAGTCACTTCTTAAAAACTGGACCCCTATGATAGGCAACATGGCCCCCATAAAGGCACCGAAAAAATTTGCTTCGGCAAAATCAGCACCACCTACACCTTCAAGTCTACCCGCCTGGAAGGCCCTCCAAGGCGTTTCCCATGCCACTATGCCCAGAAAAAAGGAGGAAAATACAAATATCCAGAAAAGTTGATCGATCTTTTTCAGATCCGTTATAGTATGTGTAAGCAAGAATAAAAAAATACCAATTTTTAGTAACTTGATTGATGGATGATCAACAGTCGTATATCGGCCAATGGTAGGTTCACTTATTATCCGTGAAAACCATATCAGGCCAACAAAGATCCAGAATAGGATCTCTTGCTTCAAAAAAAGCTTTTGTCCCCAATTTATTTTAGATTTATTTAGAAAAAAGCCGATTGCTGTAGAAACGGCAATGAAATAGGAAAACCGTATGCCCCAATGTCTAAATGGCACAGACCACCATTGATGTTCAGGGCCGATGCAGTATACTGTTACATATCCATAGATACCAAGGTGAGGTGCGACTAAGGCCCCGAAAAGGCAAAAAAAATAAAAGGCTAAAAAGGCGATTCCTCGTAGTGGCATCCTTAAAGCCCGTGGATTAAGCCTTCAAGTTTTTTAGAGACTTCTTCCCAGGAAAATTGTGTTTCAACCGTAATCCGCCCCATCTCACCCAATTTCTTTCTAAGATCATCGTCTGTCCATGCCTTACATATTGCTTGACTAATTTCCAACTCACTCTTCCTAATAAGGATATTTTGTCCGTCTTTGGCAGGTAATCCTTGACGGGCAAGAGGGGTAGCGACTACAGGTTTTTGGGCAGCCCATGCCTCAAGCAATTTATTTTTGATCCCTGTACCTGTAACCATTGGAATTATTACTAGCCTTGCCCCCAATACATAGGGCCTGACATCTTCTACAAATCCGGTGGCAATGACCCTCTTGTCTGTATAATTCTTGAGCCATTTCGGTGGATTTGATCCTACTATAACAAACCTTATTTCTGGCCGTTCTCTCCATACTGCTGGGGCTATTTTTTTTACCAAGAACTTTGCAGCAGTGTGGTTGGGAACGAAGCTTAGATTTCCTGCGAAGATGCAATAATCAAAGTTGTAAGGCCTTTTAAAGGGGATGTTCCACGCATCTAGGTCCACCCCATTTGGTATTGTTTTTATATATGTATTTTTATTTCGTCGGTAAAAATTATTTGCATCAACTTCTGTGACAAAAGTGCAGGCATCCACAAAAGGTAAATATCTCTTTTCGTATTTCCTAAGTTCAAATAGTAGCATGATATTCCATACTAAATGCCTCAGTGTAGAGGCCTTCTTTAGCCTGCGCCAGGCTGCAAGGATGGGGTCGTCAATGATGTCGGCAATTACAGTTGATTTTGAAGATTGAAGTGCACTACTATATTGTAACATTTCAGCACCAAAAAGAACGGCTGCGTCCTTTCCCTTGCAAAGGCCGGACAGTTCTAAAGAAAGTTCCCTGTTGTGTGGGTAGGGCTTACCATGTCCATTTTCTCGTTTTGAAACATGGTGGACTTCGACTCCAAGTGCCTCATATTTTTTTGTGTCATCTTCGTCATAATCGGTTAGAAGAGAAATTTTGTGCTTTTTTTCACTCAATATCCTGGCCAGGTGGTAAACTCTAAGGGCTGTACCATGACGGAGCGGCAAGGGATATTTGGCTACAAATAGGACATTCACTGAATTAATGTTTTTCTAACACCTAAATCCTGCAATTGGCAAGTTTGCCCAAGATTCAAGGCGCGAGGGGTGAAGGCATACTTTGGTATTCCAAGCCCCGAGCAACAAAGAAGATTGGGCAAAATCGCCAATCCCAAAGGGCGGCAAAAGGGGGCAAAAGAGACCATAATATATTTTCACTTGAACAGTGAATTTTGAAAACATGAAACATCTAATCTGACTCTCACTCTTTTGAAAAATCCTTTTTGCCCCCTTATACCGTGCAGGATTTAGGTAACAAATTGACAACAGCTTGTACGATTTCCCTACTGGAGATAATATCCATGCAATTGGGATTCTTCTGGCAGCTTCTTTTATAGCATGGGGCACATTCGGCAGGGGTTACTAGTTTTACTCCATTGTCAAATAAGTCTATCTCCTGGGCACATGTGGGGCCAAACAGGGCAACGGTTGGCACTCCCTGAGATATGGCGACATGAAGCCCCAAGGTGTCGCCAGTGACAAAGACATCGCTAAGGCCCACCAATGCAACAAATTCCATCTCTGTGTTGTCTGTACCCGTATCAAGTAACTGATTATCACACGCCTTGTTTATCCACTGATTCAATTCTTTTTCATATGGCCCGCCATAAAGGGCCACCAAATAGCCTAAATTTAATAACTCTTTTGCTATCTCAACCCATTTTTCCTTACTGGGTGCCTTGCAGGCAAATACGTTGCCTGCCCCAGTATTTAACCCCACCACAGCCCTCTTTGACTGCGTGAATGAAGAAAAAATCCTCTGTGCCTTCTCTTTTGCCTGTTTGTCCGGGTACAATCTATAAGGCTCACGCCTATATGGAACGTCAAGTGCTTCGTGGATTAGTTCAGGGTAGGTCTTTTTATTTTTGAAAAATTTTAGATCATCGTCTAGCCCCAACTCGAAATACGGTTCCACCTTTGGATCTGTTGGTTGCGGGGTGCCCCATTTTGAAAGGCAAATTCCTTTTTTCTCCTTGGCCTTTAAAATATTACATAAACCTGCAGGCTCTGGCTCCTTGTCTAAAGAGATTATCAAGTCAAACTCTTGGGCCTGGAGTGCAGTGATTCCAGGTGAGTCATAGGCGAAAAGTTGGTCTATAAGTGGATGGCCCTTTAGGATACGCACTCCATTTGGAAGGCTCACCCAGGATATATGGGATTTCGGATATACCTTTTTCAGGCTTGGAAGGAGGCTCAAGGTTCGTACCACGTCACCAAGGGCACCTAGTTTAATGATGAGTATGCGTTTGCCCATGGGTGAATAATTTTCGCATATACATTTCATTTTGAATGTGCACGGCCGATCTCCTATAAAGTGTCTGCAATCAAGAGCTATTTTTAACCCCATAAGTTTCCTCTCTATTCAAGTACTTGCCACCTCTTCAAAAACCTTAATCACCCTGTTGGCGCATGCGTCCCAAGTATACATCTTTACTCGCTCAAGGCCTTTTTCAACCAACCCCATCCTGGCCCTCTCGTTTGAGAGCAAGTGTACTAAGCCATCCCTAATTTCTCCTTCTTTAAACGGGTCTACTAATATCGCTGCATCTCCTGCCACTTCTGGAAGGCTGGTCACATTGCTGGTTAAAACTGCAGCGTGACACGTGAATGCATCCAATATGGGCAAACCAAAGCCTTCGCTTAACGATGGAAAGACTAGCACCTTTGCTCCACTCAGCAATGGAGGTATGTCTTCCTCAGGGGCAAACCCGTGGAGGTGGCACGAGCGATCAATGTCCAACTCCTTGGTTAATGTCCTGAATTTTTTTAATGCCTCATCTTGTATCCCAACCAGTAGAAGTGCATTCTCTTTCTGTATTGATTTCGGCAGAAGTGACCACGCCTTTAATATCCTTTCTGTATTTTTTCTTGGATCTTCGGCTCCAAAACCAAAGACATATGGTGTGTCACCTGAAATGTTATATTTCTTCAATGTGTGTTCAATGAGGTTAGGGTCACTAATGTATTTGCACTTTGAGTCAGGTGCCCAAGGATTGACGGTTATCTTTTCTTCGGGGACATTACAAAATTTGATGATTTCATTTTTGCTGTATCGACTTGGAGTTAAAATTTTCCTTGCCCTTTGTGCCGTTCTCTTTACAAGTGCCCCCCATTTTTCCGATGCAGGAGTACGAAGATTTTGTTGTAGGGGAATAAGGTCATGAATTGTTGCAACCATGGGAACAAGCGGCCACCTGGGCCCTATGTTTGCAGGTGCATGAAGGACGTTTGCTCTTTTGTAAAACGCTGTTAAAGGAAAAAGATAATCACGCCATATTTGAAACCTGTGCCCCTTAGAGGTCAATCGTATGACCTCTACTTGGTTATCATCAGCAAAGGGGTTGAAATAGATCTCCCTTGTACCACAGAAAATCAAATTCCACTTAGGCTTAATTGCCATAATCTTTTTGTAGAGGTCAATGAGATTTTTACCAGTGCCCCTACGGTGCTTCGAGAATATTGTGCGAGCGTCTAAGGCGATTGTGGTTTTTTCAATGTCCATGTGAGGGCCCTGTCAACCTATTTTGTATAACATCAATTATATATTTTGCCCTGCTTTCCCAAGTATTTTCTAAGGCAATTTTTTTTCTTATTTGTCGTTTTTCGGAGTTGTCCTCTTTAAGACTATTTTCTACTTTTTGAGCAAACTCTTCAGGTGTTCTAGCTACCTCCACTAAGCCATCAACCGTATTTGGATTAGGTAGCCCAATTTCAACAATTGGCAATTCAGCTGCCAAGTATTCAAAAAGTTTTGCTGGTGTGTCACACCACTTCGCTACATTTGTCGGAAAATATGGTAATATACCTACATTAAACCATTTGACATAACATGGTAATTGATCCCAAGGCTTTGGTCCTAAATAATGAATATTCTTTTTTTTTAATAGATGTTCAAATTTTTCTGCTAATCGTCCTTTAAAAAAATTTTTTCCAATTAGTACTATCTGCCACGTTGGATTATAGTTTGCTAAAAAATCTATACAGTTGAGATCAAGCTTCTCATTTACCCCCCCTGCATATCCCATGATTGTTCCTCTTTTAGGTAAATCGTCCGGCTTATGTTGTGCCTTTTTTAAAGAA
>DROJ01000368.1 GCA_011321935.1 Bacteroidota bacterium
ATGGAATAAGAGAATACCCAAAAGGAAACAGCGGGGCAGGAGACATTGATTCCGGCCCTATTATTTTAAATATCGGCGCTGCGGCATCTTTGGCAGGCCAACGGACAATGGGCGAATATAAAAACTGGGAAATATATGAAAGCCTAAGAAACAGCATCGAAGGTTTTGGAACGGCATATACTTCTAATTCACAGAAAAAATATATTTTTGGAAAACTGCCAATGGCCGACGCCTTTATTGCATGGAGCAATTCTATCGAAAAAAGAAAAGGACAAGTAATCGTAAATTCAAATTGGAGAATATATTTCCAATTAATTTCTTTGCTTATTCTTTTAATATGCGCCTATCCATTTGTTTCCCGCAAGGTTTTTATTTCTCCGAGAAATCGGGGAAACAAAAACCTTGCGGGAAACAAAACTACTCCACAAATTTCAAAGAAATAGAATTGATACAATAGCGCAGCCCCGTCGGCTTCGGGCCATCCTTGAACACATGCCCCAAATGCCCCCCGCACCTTGCGCAGACCACTTCCGTCCTGTTCCATCCATATTTAGTGTCTTTTATTTCACCCACACAATACTCATTTGCCGGCTCATAAAAACTTGGCCAACCGGTGCCGCTTTTGAATTTTGTTTTTGAATCGAAGAGTTCAAAACCGCAGGCACGGCAGACATATTTGCCTTCTTTTTTATTGTCCCAATATTCGCCCGTAAATGCCCTTTCCGTTCCGGCTTCACGCAGCACATGGTACTCCTCGGCAGTCAGTTGCGCTTTCCACTCGGCATCGGACTTTGTTATTTTTTGGAAATTCCTGCTGCTTTCCGAAGTATCAGAACCCGCAGTTGTTGACTTGGCATTTTGCGCCTGATTGCAAGATGCAAACAATAAAAGGACAAACAATAAACTGGTATTTTTCATGATAATGGATTTTGTGAACTTATCGGTAGCACGGCCTTCAGGCTGTCCCGGCCAATGGCGTTTACGCCGTTGCAGCCGATGGTAAACCTAAGCGTTTTGCCCGGCGTAAACGCCGGGCAACGGGACAGCCTGAAGGCTGTGCTACCGACGCAAAAATTAACGCAACAGACCCAACTTGGTTTTGTAAAAATCACTAATTGACGAGGTGTACGACCACTTCCACCCTCCTATTTTTCCAATTTGGCAAGGCGTTGACGGTTTCGCCTTTTCCTTCGATATAAACCTTGTTGACCTCGATGCCTTTTTCTTTTAAGAACACACCGACCGATTTTGCCCGTTTTTCCGACAAAATATAGTTGTAATTATCGTCGCCGAGATCATCGGCATAGCCCACCACTTCCACGCTTGCAACCTGAAATTCTGCATTGACTTCTGCCATGAAAGCCTCCAAATCCTTGATGGACTGCACTTTGAGCGATGATTTATCGAAATCAAATAAAACGTTGTGTTTCAGCTCTTTGCCGAAAGGCGATTTCAGCGAAACCAAAGTCGCGTCCGGCGGGTCGAGGTTGCCTGTATAAACGGGCAGCCGGAACAAGGGGTTGAGCATAATATCGAGGGTAAAAAACTCGCTGTTGTCCCATTCGGGAACGATGAAATACTCTTTGTACGGGTAGTAATCTTTGTGCTGTACCTCGATTTCCAAAATCCCGTCCGCTTCCACGCAGAGGAAAAAACGGCCTTCGTCGTCTGTCTGTAATTGCTGTCGGTTTACAATATTGACAGTGGCCTGCACGGGCATTTTGGTGATGGAATCCAGCACATAGCCCTCCACATAAGTAATCGGTTCGCAGGAAAGCACGTCCGGGAGTTCGAACCGGTAGATGTCCATGCCCCCTTCCCCGCCCTTCCGGTCACTGGCGAAGTAGCCCGTTTTGCCATCGGCGCTGAGGAAAAAACCGAGTTCTCGGTAAGAGGAATTGACGGGCATTCCCAGGTTGACGGGGATGCTCCAAAAGTCATTTGCCGAAAGGCGGCTCATAAAAATGTCCTGCTCGCCGAGGCCCATGTGGCCGGTCGAGGAGAAGTAAAGCACCCTGCCGTCGTTGGAAATAAAAGGTGCTTCCTCGTCGCCCAGCGTATTGATTGTTTTGCCCAAATTGACGGCCTCGCCCCAAGTGCCGTCGGCCATGCGGAGGCTCCGCCAAATGTCCGTTCCGCCAAAGCCCCCTTCCCGGTTGCTGGCAAAATAAAGCACGCTGCCGTCGCAGCTTATGGACGCCTGCGACTCCCATGCCTCCGTGTTTTCCAGTCCTTCTGCCGACTCGATGTCGTAAATTTCCGTCCCCACGACTTTCCCCTTCCAGATGTCGCAAGTACCCAGAACGGACTCCCGTTGACAGGCCGTAAAAAACACGTTCCGGCCATCCCGGACGAGCGTCGTCATGCCCTCGTTTTGTTTGGAATTAAAGCCCGTGACCCTGCTTCCCGAATGCCAGCCTTGCCCGTTAAACTGGCTGACAAAAAGGTTTTCGTCGGCAAAGCCATTTTTGCGGGTAGTGTAAAAAAGGGTATTCCCATCGTTGGTGAGAAAGGGGAAATACTCGTCTGCTTTGGTGTTGATACCACCGCCGAGGTTGGTCACTTCGCTGATGTTCCAGTACTGCACACTGTCCATGGCCACGCTGCATGCCCGCTTGCTGGCCTCCAGTTTCCCCGCATATTTCACCTCGACCTGCCGCTCTTCGATGCCGTTGTAAGTGAACTGTTTGGCATCAACTTGCAGCAAAGAATCGAACTGGTGGAAGTAGTCCATTGCCGCCTCGTAGCGGCCGCATTTATAGCTGATGTTGCCCACTTCATAATACATCGCCCGCGAAAAAGAAGGGTTCGATTCAATCGCACTTTCGTAAAATCCCAAAGCCTTCTCGAACTCGCCCATCAGCTCGTAACAAGCCCCCGCACTCCGCAAAGCAGGCGGGAAATCCGGGTATTTTTTCAACACCTTTTTGAACTGCCGGAGCGCCTCGTTGTATTTTTTCATCAACAAAGCCTGCTCGCCTGCATGGTGTATTTTCGTATATTGTTGCGGGATAATATAAAGGGCTTCTTTTTCCTCTTTTTGGGAAAAAAGCAGCAATGGAAGGAGGGTGCTCAATGAGATCAGTATCGTTCTTTTCATCTAGGGTGTGTTTGATAGTTAGTGCAAAGTTATTTCCTTGCCGGAAATATTGTACCAAGTTTCGTAACACGGACGGAAGTCCGTGCGAGTCCCACGGACGAAGTCCGTGCAAAGTGCAAGTATTTTACACGGACTTCCGTCCGTGTTACTCAAATTCAATTATCTTCGCCCATTCTGAAAAAACAAGTCATTCAAATGGATAAAAACAAGAAATACCTCATCACCTCTGCCCTGCCCTACGCCAACGGCGCTTTGCATTTGGGCCACCTTTCCGGCGCCTATTTGCCTGCCGACATTTACGTCCGTTATTTACGGTTGCAGGGGCGGGATGTTGCCTTTATCTGCGGCTCCGACGAGCATGGGGCGGCCATCACCATCCGGGCAAAAAAGGAAGGCATTTCGCCAAAAGACATCATTGACAAATACCATTCGCTCAATAAAAGCACTTTTGAAAAACTGGGTATTTCCTTCGATTATTACCACCGCACCAGCGAAAAACTGCACCACGAAACGGCGCAGGGCATTTTCAAAAAACTGCTCGAAAAAGGGGGCGAACTGGAAGAAAAAACCACCGAACAATATTACGATGAGGAGTTCAAGCAGTTCCTTGCCGACCGCTATATCACGGGCGAATGCCCTAAATGCGGCCACTCCGAAGCATACGGCGACCAGTGCGAAAAATGCGGTTCTACCCTCTCTCCCACCGAACTCGTAAATCCAAAATCAACTTTAAGCGGCAATACGCCCATCCTTAAAAAGACCAAACATTGGTACTTCCGATTGGACAAACACGCCGACTGGCTGCGGGATTGGATAAAAAACGGAATGCTCGACGGCAAGCAACACCACGACTCCAAAACTTGGAAAAAACACGTCGTCGGGCAATGCCTTTCTTGGCTCAACGATAAGGAAGGACTGCAGCCCCGCTCGGTCACCCGCGACCTTGATTGGGGCATTTCCGTGCCAGTTGAAGGGGCGGACGGCAAGGTGCTTTATGTCTGGTTCGATGCGCCCATCGGCTATATTTCTTCGACCCGGCAATGGGCTTTGGAGAACGGGAAAAATTGGGAGGAATATTGGAAGCAAGGCCCCGATAAACTCGAACTGGTTCATTTTATCGGAAAAGACAACATCGTTTTCCACTGCATCATCTTCCCGGCCATGCTCAAGGCGCACGGCGAGTATGCCCTTCCGATGAATGTGCCTGCCAATCAGTTCCTCAATTTTGAGGGCCGCAAATTTTCAAAAAGCAAGGGCTGGGGTATTGAGCAGCATGAATATTTGGAGGAGTTCAAGGACTTCCCGAACAAGGAGGATGCCCTCCGCTGGGCGCTCATCCGCAACATGCCGGAGAACCGCGACAGCGATTTTAAATGGGATGAATTTGTGGATCATTACGACAAAGACTTAGCTGATAACCTCGGCAATTTCATCAACCGGGTGGTGGTGCTGACGAACAGCTATTTTGAGGGAAAAGTACCCGCCGCAGCCATTGCCGATGATGAAGCGGCTTTCATTGAAAAACTGAAACCAGTAAAAAAACTGGCCAATTCGGTGATTGATGAAATCGAAAAATTCAATTTCCGCGCAGCGGCAGCGGCCTTGATGGAACTCTCTTCCTGGGGCAACCAATACCTGCAAGATGCTGCTCCCTGGGCTGCCCGTAAAAGCGACCCCGATGCGGAAATCATCAAAGAAAGCCTTTTTGTCAGCCTGCAAACAGTGGCTGCGCTGAGTATTCTCTGCGAACCGTTCATCCCGTTTACTTCGCTGAGGATCAGGCAGTTGCTGAATTTGCCGAAGGCGAAAAATGGCATTTTGGAATTGGTGGAAGCCAAATTAAAACTTGGAAAGCCCTTAATTCCCGTCGGCCATAAAATCGGCAAACCGGCCATCCTTTTTGCCAAAATCCACGACCGCAAGGACAAGAGCCGCTTGGAAATAATAGAGCGGCAAAAGGCAAAACTGGAAGCTGTACTCGCTGCTGAAAAGGCCAACGAGCGACCGCCCATCAAACCCGAAACCACCTTCGATGATTTCACCAAACTGGACATCCGAACGGGCACCGTCCTCACCGCCGAAGCAGTACCCAAAACCAAAAAACTGCTCAAACTGACCGTTGACATCGGCATCGAAACGAGGACGGTGGTCTCGGGCATTGCGGAGCATTTTAAACCGGAAGAAGTGGTCGGGAAAAAGGTGCTGCTGCTCGCCAACCTCGCCCCCCGAAAGCTGCGCGGCGTGGTATCGCAGGGCATGGTCTTGATGGCCGAAGATGCGGAGGGGAAATTGGGTTTTGTGAGTGCCGGCGAGGCCTGGGGGAATGGGCTGACGGTGAGGTGATTGGATTGCTTTTACATAAAATTTTCATTGAAACTTTTTCATAAACCGAGCCGCCGTCTCCCTGCCCTTCCGATAGCGGGGGAATTAATTCCCCCGCTGATAAATTGGGTTTTGTAAGTGCCGGGGAGGCCTGGGGGAATGGGGCAACGGGTTGACGGTGAGGTGATTGCTTGCTTCCAAACTACTTGCTTCCAAACTAACTTTTTATTGACCTTTTTCGATAAACCGAGCCCCCGTCTCCGTGCCCTTCCGAAAGAGGGGGAATTAATTCCCCCGCTTTCGGAAGGGCACGGAGACGGCCTCCTAATGGTTCGATTCGTAATTAGCGGACTATTTATTTTTTGGTAAATACCACATTATCAAAGATTTGGCGAACTAATCACTAATCAACTAATAACGAATCACTGCACTAACATCTGATCCTTTCCCTCATCCCACCAACGAACAAACATGAAAAGCAGCACATTTTCCAAAAAAAACAAGAACCTCCTCCTCGGTATCCTACTGGCAACCAGTGCGTTGACTGGCTGGCGCATGTATTCCCTCTACCAACAGCAGGAACTTTGGGGACACCTGCCGCTGTTCTTTTTCACCTCCGTTTGGCTGGCCGTTGTTTTGGTTTTTTGGAAAAAATATACCGCTCACCCGAAAGGGCTGCGGTGGCTGGGGCTATCTACTTTGAGCGGGGTCTTGCTCTCGCTCGGCTGGCCTCCTTTGCCGCTCGTTTTTTTGTTGTTTGTGGCATGGGTGCCGCTGCTCATTGTGGAAGATGAAGTGGCCAAAGAACAGGCCGGGCGGTTCTCCCCTCTAGGGGTCGGGGGTGGGAAGGGCAATCCAAAGCCCAAACTTTTCCCCTACGCCTACCACACTTTTGCGCTCTGGAACGTGCTGACCACTTGGTGGGTCGGCAACACTGCTTTCATTGCCGGCTTCTTCGCTTTTTTTCTGAACGCGCTGTTTATGTGCGTCCCGTTTTTGGTTTTTCATAAAACAAAAAAGGCGATTCCGGGCCTTGCTTATGTGGCTTTTGCCACCTATTGGATGTCCTTCGAACTGCTGCATTTGAACTGGGAAATCTCTTGGTCATGGCTAAACCTGGGCAACGCTTTTGGCGAATTTCCGAGCTGGGTGCAATGGTACGAATACACGGGCACATTTGGCGGAACGCTGTGGATTTTAGTGGCTAACATCCTGATTTTCAAATTCTTGCAAAAGAATGGTTTCAAGAGTTTCAATAAAATAAATTGGAAGGAAAACATTGGCGGAGTAATTAAAATTGCTGTCATTATACTTGCGCCGATCACCTTTTCCCTGTTCACTTATTTCACCCAAAAAGACAAGGGCAAGGAGGTAGAAGTAGTGGTGGTACAGCCCAATTTCGAGCCTCATTTTGAAAAATTCACCGTTTCGCCGGAGGCGCAGATGAAGCGTTTTATAGAGCTGTCGGAAGGGGCGCTGACGGACAAAACGGAGTACTTGGTGTTTCCTGAAACGAGCTTTAATGCCGGTGAAAAAAGCAGGCTCCAACTCAACAAACAGATCCGCCGCTTCAAGGATTTTTTAAAAAAATACCCCAACCTGAAATTGGTGACGGGCGTGAGTTCTTACAAAATTTTCAGAAATGGGGAGCCGCATACCCACTCGACGAGGGAGCAAAAAAACAAGGACGGCAGCTCCACTTTTTGGGAAGCCTATAATGCGGCCATCGAGATTTCAGCGGCCGACAGCATCGCATTTTATGTAAAAGGCAAACTCGTGCCGGGCGCAGAAATACTCCCGTACAACAAATTTTTCTTTTTCCTAAAACCGCTTGCCGAGAAATTGGGCGGCTCCCTGCAAGGGCTTGGCACGTCCAAAGAGCGCAAAACATTTGACAGCAACAGCGGAAAAATTGCGCCCGTCATCTGTTACGAATCAGTGTTTGGCGACTACCATGCAGGCTATGTCAGGAAGGGGGCGGAGGCTATTTTCATCGTCACCAACGATGGGTGGTGGGACAAAACGGCGGGCTACAAGCAGCACTTGGCATTCGCTTCTTTGCGGGCCATCGAGACCCGGCGCAGTGTTGCCCGCTCGGCCAATTTGGGTACTTGCGGGTTCATCAACCAAAGGGGCGATGTTTTGCAGCCGACCGAATATGGCGTGGCCGGGGCGGTAAGGGGCAAAATCAAATTCAACGATGAAATTACTTTTTATGTGAAATGGGGGGACATGATCGGGCGGCTTGCTTTTTTTATGGCGGTGATTTTGTTTTTGAACACGGTGGCGCAGGTAACACGGACGGAAGTCCGTGCCGCATCACGGACGCAAGTCCGTGGTGCCAAAAAGTAAATGTCCGTGCCGCACCACGGACGCAAGTCCGTGATGCCAAAAAGTAAAAGTCCGTGCCGCACCACGGACGCAAGTCCGTGATAAAAAGTAAAACCCCGCACCGCACCACGGACGCAAGTCCGTGATAAAAAGGGCAAAAACCCGTGAGGTCAAAGGCGCAAAAGCATCACGGCACGGACTTCGTCCTTGCCGCTTGCACGGACTTCCGTCCGTGTTACCCAATACACCCCTTCCGGCAAATCGGCCGTTTCAAAAACAACATTCCCGCGCTGCGATTCCTTCCTTTTCACCAACCTGCCAAAAGCATCAAACAGCGAAACATCAAAAATTTTCCCCGTCCCATTTTCCATTTCTATTTTCAAAAAATCTCCAAACGGGCTGGGGTAAACAACCAGGTCATCAACCAAAAATTGCTCCCCGGCCGCATTGGGCGTTTCAACAAAAACATCCCTGCTCAATGCGCTTCCACAGCTTTGGTTGCCTACCGTCAAACTCACCTCGAAGGTGCCGCCGCTGCCATAAACATGCGTCGGTTCAAACTCCGTTGAGCTTTGCCCGTCCCCAAAATCCCAGTTCCAAAAAGTACCGCCCACCGAGTTGTTAGTGAACGAAACGCTCATCTCATCCACCGTAAAATCGAAACCTGCGGCAGGCGTCGCTTCCACCAAAATATTGTCTTCCAGCAGGAGGGTATCTGCCCCAAAATCATTTTCAATAATTAGCGACACATCGTAAACGCCTGGTTCTTCATAAGTTACGAGCGGGTTTTGCTGATTGGAAGTAGCGGGCGCCCCGCCGTCAAACAGCCACAAATAAGAGTTGATACCGGCCCCCGCCGACTGATCTGAAAACTGGACGATGGCTGGCGCGCAGGGAATCAAAAAATCAACAGCAAAATCAGCGGCAAGCAAAGTACCGACGTTGAGGGTCTGCACGGTGCTGATTTCACCACAATCATTGAAAGCAGTGAGGGTGACTTCGTAACTGCCGGGCATGGCGTAAACATGCTGCGGGTCAAGTTCACTGCTGCTCGTGTTGTCCCCAAAATCCCAGAAAAAACCGCCCGTCGCATTGGTGCTCAAATTAGAAAATTGGACAGTCAAACCAGTGGCAGCGGTTTGGAAATTTACGTTCGGAAGTTCCGCCACTTCCACCGCTACGGCCTCGAACAAAGTATCGCTCCCCTGCGCATTCCCGACGATCAATGTCGCTCCGTATTCACCCGCCTGATTATAGACCACGACGGGGTTTTCATCGGAAGAAGAAGATGGGCTGCCGCCAGGAAATTGCCATTCCAAATTATCGGCATTATTGGTGGATTCATTAAAAAACTGCACCTCAAAAGGCGCACATCCAGACTCCGCAGAAACGGAAAAACCCGCCGTCGGGGCAGCGTTGATTTCTATGCTTTGGGTGGCCGCTATTTCACCGCAATCGTTGCTGGCAGTGAGGGTCACTTCGTAAATGCCCGGTTCCTCGTAGGTATGGGTCGGCCCGAAATCGGTGCTCGTTAGCCCATCTCCAAAGTCCCAAAAATAACTCACCGCATTTTGCGAATTATTTGAAAATTGAAAAGTATTTGCCCCCAGGTCATTGACCGAAAAAAGGGGGACAGGGGCAGGTTCGACATTTAAAACAGCCGCTTCGGAAAGGAGACCGCTGACGCAAAGGCCATCAATGAGCAACCTGAACTGATAGCCGTCCATTCCGGCAAGGGCATTCATTATTTCTAAAACAGGGCTGTTCGCCCCATCAAAAATTGCCCCGTTTTGCAAGTCCATCCAGCCCGTCCCGTCATTGGCCTGCCACTGGAAACTGAACTGGCTGCCCGCCAATTCTACCTCAAAAACAGCTTCGCTGTTTTCACAAACCGACTGGCTTTCTGGCTGCGCCAAAATGGAAGCCCCGCCAGCCAAAACATCGGAAGCAGGGATGCCGTCGTAGGGGGTCTGCAGGCCATCCGCACCTGCCGTTGCGCCGTTGGCCGGGTCGCTGCACTGACCGGAAGCGACGAGGTTGACGCCGGGCAAGTTGCCTTCCAGATGGAGGTTGATATTATCATTCAAATTGGAAACAAAACGTCCGCCACCTCCGCCGCCGCCTGCGCCCATGCAGCGGTTGGAGGGGTTGTTCACATTGCCGCCGCTGCCGCCTTCGGCAGAAATGCCCAACTCGCCGACGATTTCCTCGGCATCGAGCAAGATAGTGCCGCCGCCGCCACCGCCGCCTGCCCCGTCGCCGCCTGCGTTGGGAAAGCTCACCGACAGCCCGTTGGCAAAAATGGACTGCCCGTTGGCAACGATTTGCGCAGCGATGATGATGGCAATGCCTCCACCTCTCCCCCCCGCCGTGCCGGTACCATTATTGTCGTGGCCTGCGCCGCCGCCGCCGCCCATGAACAAGCGGTCGGGTTCGTTGGCCAATGCCTTTCCTCCCCTGCCGGGAAATTCCCCGTTGCAGGTCAGGCCGGCAGCAGATTGTTTGCCGCCGCTGCCGCCTGCCGAGATATTTGAGCCGCCGCCGCCGCCTGAATTATGGTCGTTGCCACCGCCGCCACCGTTGGCCTGCGCTCCCCTGCCCTGCTCTTTTCCAGCAATAATGCCGGCGATGCCCTCTCCTTTTGGTGCACCCCGCCAATTGCTGAGGCTGTAAAAATAGCCGTTGGCATTGGTCAGGAAGTTGCAGTTGCTTTGCTGCACATTGGTCTGCGCACCGCGGAAGCCCTGTGCGCTCACATTGATCGAAGCTTCTAAGGTCAAGGTCGCATTTACCTGAAAAATGAGCACTCCGCCCTTCTCCCCGTCCCACTCATAAGCGGTGACGGGTTCAGTAACTGTTGCATTTTCAAAAACAGGGATGCTCACCAATTGCACTGCCCCGTTCACATCGTAACTATTTGAAACAGTGTATTTTAGTAAAATTTCAGCGCCGTTGATGGCCGCTATTTCGTTCCTCTCAAAAAGTCCTGCGCCGCCGTAATCTGTTACATCCCCAAAGTTGTTGGAATCGGATTCGTTGATCGTTGCGCCTTTCATTTGGATGAGCAGAACATGGTCGCCGACTTGGAAACCTGACACATCAGTCACCCCCAAGCGGCCTTCGCAGGCCTCGATACTGGTCACTTTTGTATATTCATTGATGACGCTGGAAAGGGGCGTTTGGGCAAAAAACAGGTTTTGGAACATTAGGAGGCAAGCACCTAAACAAATGGATTTCATCGGTTGGATTTTTTTATGAAAAAAGGAAATAAGGTGCTGGTGTGCGAAGTGGGCAAAAGAAAAGGCAAAAGTAATTTCAACGGGACTGATGTCAAAGGCTTTTAAATTTTAAATTTATCGTAACTATCCAGCATTGTCGCAAGCGTATATGACTCCCTATACAAAAAGCCGCTAATACGCTAATCTTGCACTATATTTATTGGCGCATTAGCGGCAAAAAAAATATTGCGAAGCAATATTATAAATTGCACAAATATGCAATCTTCGATTGCCTTTGCCGAATAGTTACAATTTATCATTTTAAATTTTAAATTTATTTTGAAAAATCTACCTTTGCGCCCGCTTAAATCCCACCGCTTGTTGATCAAGTTACGTGGGGATGTTTCACCCGCTTGTTTTTGTAAAAAAACAAAACAAAAACAGGCACAACATTTAAAAAATGGCAGTTAAAATCAGATTGCAAAGGAAAGGAAAGAAGAAAAAACCATTTTACCACATCGTAATAGCCGACGCACGTGCCAAGCGCGATGGCCGTTTCATCGAAAAAATCGGTACTTACAACCCGCTCACCGTTCCGGCAACCATTGAACTGGACAGGGACAAAGCCTTTGACTGGCTCAACAAGGGCGCACAGCCGACAGATACGGTCCGTTCCATCCTCCGCTTCAAAGGGGTTACTTACCGCAAGCATTTGCAAAAAGGTGTTGCCAAAGGTGCCCTGACCCAAGAGCAGGCCGACGAAAAACTCAAGGCATGGATAGAGGCCAAAGAAGCCAAAATAGCCAAGCGCCGCGAAGCCGCACTGGCCGAAAAACGGGCTTTCCAAGCCAAAGTGGCTGGTCTGGACATTGCATTTTCAAAACCTGAAAAAGTTGTCCCTACCGTAGAAGTGAAAGAAGAAGCCAAAGAAGCTGCGAGCGAGGAGGAAGAATAAGGCTCCGGTTTTATGATAAAAAAAAGCCTTCATGTTTTGACATGAGGGCTTTTTTTTGATGCTCAAAAGTGTAGTGGCTCGATTCGTAATTAGCGGACTATTTATTTTTTGGTAAATACCATATTATCAAGGATTTGGCGAACTAATCACTAATAATAACGAATCACTGCAGTAGCCACTTTCATTCATCCCTTTTCAATTTAATCACCTTGTCCTTGCCGTTTGCTTTCATGTGCAAGATGAGCTGATTGTCTTCCAAACAATTGATTTCGACCGCTTTTTCGGAAGAAGCCTCGTTCAATGTATCAAGGGTGTACAGATAGGTGCCGTCAACAAAATAAGTGCCTGCCTCTTCGTATTTGATGGTACTCGTAAAATGGTAATTGCCATCTGCCGAAAATTCAAATCCAACGGGCGAAAGGTCAATATCCAATGGCCTTCCACCTTCTACGACCTCTGTTGCGACCCACTTGCCGACCAGTTTTTGCTCATCGAAATCGGAGCAGCCAGCCAAGACCAACAAACCTAAAAGTAAGTGGAAATTAATTTTCATTTTTATAAAATTCGCTACGCAAAAATAAATATCAACTGCAAAAGTAAACCGCTTGCATTCAATTCTTGCAGGGAATGAAGGGATTAGTAAAACCTTAACGTAACTACTTAGCAGTCTCCATTAAAGTGCTGATTTCACTAACCCCCGACTTCAGTCGGGGGTTAGTGAAATCAATATTCTTGAGGGGATGCTAAATAGTTATACCTTAACTTTCGGGCCAGTAACCCAAATGGCGTTGGCACAAGCAGTACCAACGCCATCTTTCTACAACTGGCCTTCAGCCAGTCACTTATATACTCTGAACGGGGGTGTGACCGCCGCGTGATGTAGTCAATTTAGAGAAAATCCAAAATTGTCAATGAAGGTCCAAAATTGCTCCCACCTGCCATCGGTATGATATAAAGCCCTCATAACCAGTGTCTTTTGCGCACCGTCAATTTTCCACTTCATG
>DROJ01000369.1 GCA_011321935.1 Bacteroidota bacterium
CTAGTGCAATGAGAATAAAGTTTTGACCATTATGGAGTTCTCTAAAAAACCTTCTTTTACAGGGGAATATTGATATTTTCTCTTTATATGAACATAGTCATTATTTCATTCTCATTGCACTAGCTTGAACAAAGCCTGAAATCATCCAGATTGACTTTTAGTGTCCCTCTTTGGTCTTTTGCTGCGAGGCGTTTCATGTACCAGGCATTCAGTTTTGCTTTGTTTTTGCAGGGGTGCCGGGAGATGATCCTTTTGATCAGTTTTTGTGGTTCTTGGTAGTGGGCAAAGACCAACTGGATTTCCCACATCCCGTCTCTTTTTACGATGTTTTCGATCACGGCCGTGTCCCGCAGCCACCAGTCGTCCGACAAGAAATCCATGTCTTCCCGGCAGCCCGGTTTTTCTATGAAATGCTGGTTGTTCAACAAGTTCAACAATTCATTGTACGCACTGCTATCAAGGTTGAAACTATCCATTCAGGAATTTATTAGAAAAACACGCCTAATTTTTAGAGCTACAAACCTAATCAATTTAGGGGGATTTTAAAAGTAAAAGCCGTAGGGCATTTTGAGCATTTGCTCGTATTCCCTCGTTCCCATGTCTGTAAAGTAAGGGATAAAAATGTTCCATACGGTTGCCCTATAATCTTGTTCGCTGGGCACTCCGTTTTTCCTTACCGCTTGCTGGGCCAGCCAAAAATCCATGGTCATCCATATCTGCAATGCCGTTTTTTCAAAAACGCCGTCCATCGGTTCTTTGGCCAGGGCGCCCCTGGAAGCATTGAAATCGAGGATGAACTTCAGTTGGCCGACCTGTGATGCGATGTGCTGTTGGTGGGCTTCGCCAACGGAAGGGTAGGCCCTTACGATTTCGAGGGTGTCGAGGTAAAAGAAAACGTATTCCCGTTGCAATTGAAAGGTATGGAGGATGAGCCGGTCTATGTTGTCGAAAAGGGGGACAGTCCGGTACTCGGCCAACAGTTCTTGCTGCTTTTTGGTCAGGGTTTTATAGAGCGCCAATAAAATGGCTTCTTTGTTTTTGTAGTGGTAGGCGAGGTTTCCCACGCTGACAAAAGCCTCGTCGGCAATGTGCTGCAGCCGCACATTGACCATGCCGTCGCGGTTGAACAGTTTCAGCGCAGCGGCCAGTATTTTTTCTTTGGTCGTATTCATTCTTTAACAAGTTTTTCTGGTTTTTAAAACCTCCCATTTTATTGCTTTCCCCGAAGGGGATTAAGCGCCAAAATAATAATAAAAATGCAACTGTTTAGCCGGGGCATCACCTCTAAGCCCCGGCTAAACAGTTGCCAAAAAAAACAAATCCGTGAATATCCCTGAAATCTGAGGCACCTTGACAGCAAGCTGAATAGCTATATAAAAATGAAGGTTTGGGAATCATAAAATGGCGGGTGGGTCTATCCGTGGTCAGCACCGCAAACCGGAGGCTATATCTTTTTCAAAAAAAAACTTCACCCACATTTGGAAATACAAACCAAAAATATACCTTTGCGCTCGCTTTTGAAAAGAGGGGGTCTGAATTAAAGTTTTGTGTGGTTAAAACATTCAAAACTCTTAGCTCGAAACCCTATAATTTATCAAAAAGGCATGAATCAGAAAATCAGGATCAAACTCCGTTCTTACGACCACAATTTGGTGGATAAAAGCACAGAGAAAATAGTTAAGACAGTCCGTGCAAGTGGAGCTGTTGTAACTGGCCCGATTCCGCTGCCCACTAAGAAAGAGATTTTTACCGTCCTGCGCTCGCCGCACGTCAACAAAAAATCCAGGGAGCAGTTTCAGTTACGCACTCACAAACGACTGATCGAAATTTATACGCCTACCCAGAAGACGGTCGATGCGTTGTCCAAGTTGGAGCTGCCAAGTGGAGTGGATATTCAGGTGAAGTTGACATAAGTTCCATAGACGAACCTATTTTGTTGGTTTTAGAAAGATTGTGTTTACACCTTAGTTATATAGAGGTAGTAGCGATCTTATTTTTTAACGATCTTATTCGTTCTGTCCCGGAGTCCATTTTTTGATGGGCAGCGAAACAGAACTGTTGAATAAAATTCCTGCCAGATGAACGGCATAATCGGAAAGAAAGTCGGCATGACCAGCATCTTCGATGATGAAGGTCGAAACATAGCTTGCACCGTAGTAGAAGCAGGGCCATGTGTAGTCACACAGGTCTTGGATGAGGAGAAAGATGGGTACTACGCTTTGCAGGTCGGTTATGGAGATGCCAAAGTAAAGAATACTACCAATGCCATGTTGGGGCATTTTGAAAAAGCCAAAACCGGCCCGAAACGGAAAGTAGTAGAGTTCAGGGACTTCGACGCAGTTGAAAAATCCCTCGGCGACATTATCAGGGTCGAGGAAGTTTTTGCCGAAGGCGACGCCGTCAATGCGGTGGGCACTTCAAAAGGCAAAGGTTTCCAAGGGGTTGTAAAACGCCACGGCTTTAGGGGGGTCGGCCAAGCTACCCACGGGCAGCACAACAGGCAAAGGGCGCCGGGCTCTATCGGTGCGGCCTCTTACCCTGCAAGGGTTTTCAAGGGCATGCGCATGGCAGGCCAAATGGGAAACGAAAGGGTAAAAGTGATGAACTTGAAAGTGGTGAAGGTTTTTCCCGAAAAGAACCTGATCCTGATAAAAGGAGCGATTCCTGGCCACAAGGGTTCTTACGTTATTATCGAAAGGCGTAGGTAATTCAGAAAGGCTTATTTTTTAATGACAACAACGACTTCAAAGTAATGAAACTCGAAGTTTTAAATATCCAAGGTACATCAACCGGCAAATCAATAGACCTGCCAGACGATGTGTTCGGCATCGAACCGAACGAACATGCTGTGTGGCTGGCCGTCAAGGCGTATTTGGCCAACAAGCGTCAGGGCACGCACAAGACAAAAGAACGCAGTGAAGTAAAGGGGTCAAGACGGAAGCTGGTGCGTCAGAAAGGTACTGGTGGCGCCCGGAAAGGGGACATCAAAAACCCTTTGTTCAGGGGCGGGGGAAGGATTTTTGGCCCTAAGCCAAGAGATTACAGCCAGAAGCTGAACAAAAAACTAAAGCGATTGGCCCGCAAGTCTGCCCTGTCGGCAAAAGCAGCGGACAAGAAAGTCATGGTCTTGGAAGATTTCTCTTTCGATGCACCAAAGACCAAGGCATATATTGACATTCTCAATTCTTTGAGCTTGCAAGGCCAGAAAACTTTGCTGGTCACTGCCGACCACGAAAAGAATATTTACTTGTCTAGCCGCAATGTCCAGAAAGCGGCGGTGTCAAGGGCACAGGACTTGAATACTTACGACATCCTCCATGCAAACACATTGATTTTGTCGGAAGGAGCAGTCGGGAAAATAGTTGAAAATTTATAACCAGTGAACAGCGGATGCGTAGCGGCACATAGTACCGCCTACCGTCCACTCCCGAAGTACTTCGGGATCAACCGTTGAAAATGGCAAAGCAAATTTTAATAAAACCTGTTATCACAGAAAAAGCAGACTTCTTATCAGAGAAGCTGGCCAAATATACTTTTGTGGTAAACAAGAACGCCAATAAGATCGAGATCAAAAAGGCAGTTGCTGACTTGTACAGTGTAGAAGTTGCCAAAGTGAACACAATGATCGTACCTGGCAAAGCCAAAAACCGCAACACTCGCACTGGTGTGGTAAAGGGCCGTACTTCAAGCTATAAAAAAGCGGTGGTCACATTGGCCGAAGGCGAGACCATCAATTTCTTTGGCGATATTTAAAATAGAGTATTTAGCATTTGGCCATTGGCTTTTGCAGCCAATAGCTAATAGCCAACAGCAAACAACCAGTCATGGCACTGAAAAAATACAACCCGATAACACCGGGAACGAGATTCAAAGTAGGGGTTATCCGAACGGAACTTTCTAAGGTAAAGCCAGAAAAGAGCCTACTTGCCCCCTTGAAAAAATCAGGTGGGCGGAACAATTCCGGTAAGATGACCGTGAGGAATATAGGTGGGGGGCACAAGCGCCGCTACCGCGTCATTGATTTCAAAAGGAACAAAGACGGTATTCCGGCAACAGTGAAAACCATTGAGTACGACCCAAACCGTACTGCATATATCGCATTGCTGTTTTATGCTGACGGGGAAAAGCGCTACATCCTCGCCCCATTTGGTTTGAAAGTAGGGGACAAGGTCATGTCAGGTGAAAAGGCAGAACCCAACGTAGGCAATGCGCTTTTCCTGCGCGACATCCCCCTCGGAACCTCCATCCATGCTATTGAAATGGATCCCGGAAGGGGCGCTGTATTGGTTCGTTCGGCAGGCACTTCGGCTACCTTGATGGGACGCGAAGACCGCTATGCCGTGGTAAAATTGCCGTCTGGGGAGACCCGCCGGATATTGGTGACCTGTAAAGCGACAATGGGGACCTGCTCAAACCCGGACCACGGACTGACCGTTTTTGGAAAAGCAGGCGCAAGGCGTTGGATCGGCAGGAGGCCACGGGTAAGAGGGGTAGCGATGAACCCGGTTGACCACCCCATGGGCGGTGGCGAAGGGCGTGCTTCTGGAGGCCATCCACGTTCAAGGAACGGTATCTTTGCAAAAGGCCAGAAGACAAGGAACAAGAAGAAGCATTCAACTAAATTGATTATTTCAAAAAGGAAAAAATAAGTTAATGGCATTTGGCTAATAGCATTTGGCAATTAGCAATTCGCAAATAACAATCAAATCATGCCTCGTTCAATAAAAAAAGGGCCGTACATCCATCACAAGTTGATGAAAAAACTGGAACAAGCCCAGGGCAGCAAGCGTAAAAAAGTGATCCGCACTTGGTCGCGTTCGTCCATGATTATTCCTGACATGGTGGGGCAGACCATCGCTGTGCACAACGGGAAAAACTTTGTCCCTGTTTTCATTACTGAAAACATGGTAGGGCACAAGCTGGGTGAATTTTCACCTACCCGTACTTATAGGGGCCACGTGGGCCACCGTAAAGGCTAAACCAAAGTCGGTCTCGACTTTAGCTAGGCTTGAACAAAATTGATAATTGATTCAAATTCAGAATAATGGAAGCTGTTGCAAAGCTCAAAAATGTCCCCATGTCGCCCCGCAAAATGCGGTTGATCGCCAATATGGTGAGGGGCAAAAAAGTTGACGAGGCATTGAACATCCTGCGTTTCACCAAAAATGAAGCGGCGGAGTGGTTGGAAAAGCTGTTGCTTTCTGCCATTGCCAACTGGGAATATAAATTGGACGGCATGGAAAGCGCCGACGATTATAACCTCTACATCAAGACGCTCTTCGTTGATGGCGGGCCTATGTTGAAACGTTTCCGTCCGGCCCCACAGGGCAGGGCACAGCGTATCCGCAAGCGCCGCAACCATGTGACTTTGATTGTCGAAAACCGGATATTACTTGATAGGGATACGACAGAAAAAGGGGAGGAGGAGTATATCTCGCAGGAAGGAGACGATGTGGAAATTGAAGAAATAGCTACCGAATAGAATTTTTAGTTGTTGATCGATGACCGTTATTTTATTAGCAATCAACCATCAACAAGCAACAATAATAATAAATGGGTCAAAAGACTAATCCAATTGGCAATCGTTTAGGCATCATCAGGGGATGGGAATCCAACTGGTTTGCTGACCGCGACTATGCCGACAAAGTAGTGGAGGACGAGCGTATCCGCGTTTACTTGAAAGCCCGTATTTCAAAAGGCGGTATTGCAAGGGTCATTATCGAACGAGCCCTCAAGCGCATCACCGTTACCATTCATACTTCACGTCCCGGCATCGTGATCGGAAAAGGTGGGTCAGAGGTAGATAAGATCAGGGAAGAGCTGAGGAAGTTGACTGGGAAAGAGGTGCAGATCAATATCGTTGAAATCCGCAGGCCTGAGATGGACGCCGCCATTGTCGGTGAGTCCATTGCCAAGCAGATCGAAGCAAGGATCAACCACCGCCGGGCCATTAAAATGTCCATCCAATCTACCATGCGCGCAGGTGCTGAAGGCATCAAAGTACGTATTTCTGGCAGGGTCGGAGGCGCTGAAATGGCCCGTACCGAAGAATACAAACAAGGGCGTACCCCATTGCATACTTTCCGTTCCAATATTGATTATGTTTTGACAGAAGCACAAACGGTGTATGGAAAAATCGGGATCAAGGTTTGGATCTGCAAAGGGGAGATATTCGGAAAGCCTGACCTGAACCCGAACGCTGGTTTCGACAAGAAAGAAAGAGGTGGCCGTGGCGGCGGACGTGGAGGAAGGAGAGACGGTGGAAGAGGCCGTCGTGACGGTGGAGGAAGAGGCCGCGATGGTGGCCGTGGCCGTGGTGGCCGCGGAGGAGGCAGAAGAGACGGCGGCGGCGGTGGCCGCAGGGGTTGATTTTCAAGCTCGAAATAAATGTGGGGGAATAAAATAAATCAATGTACTTTTGCAGCCGTTTTCCCCGAAGCTATTTTTTAATGAAATTCCTTTCTGTGTTTTTTATAAAAAAATGCAGGTTAAATACAGGTTAAAATGTTACAGCCGAAAAGAATAAAATACAGGAAGCCGCACAAAGGCAAATTGAAAAAGATGACTATCAAAGGTAGCGTCATTTGCTTTGGTGCCTATGGCTTGAAAAGCCTTGATGCTGGCCGCATAACCAACCGCCAGATCGAAGCTGCACGTATTGCCATGACCCGTTACATGAAAAGGGAAGGGCAAGTGTGGATCCGGATTTTCCCGGACAGGCCAGTGACCCGCAAACCATTGGAAGTGAGGATGGGGAAAGGTAAAGGCTCGCTCGACCACTACGTGGCAATGGTGCAGCCGGGAAGGATCATGTTTGAAATAGAAGGAGTGGATCAGGAAACGGCTTTTGAAGCATTGCGGCTGGCCGCACAGAAATTGCCAGTGCAGACCAAAGTAACCGTCAGGCCGGATTTGGTCAAATTTTAATCACTTTTTTACACAATTATAAAGAAGTAAAATGGCAAGCAAGAAATTTCTCGAACTACAAGACTTCTCGGAAGAAGATTTGATGGCCCAGTTGGAGGACACCGAAGCGCAGTACGCTAAAATGCGGTACGACCATAAGCTCACTGGCCTCGACAACCCAATGGAGATGAAAGAACTCCGCAAGGACGTGGCCCGTATCAAAACCGAAATCCGCCGCCGTCAGATCAATAACATGACCGAAGCCCAACTGGCAAAACGTTCTAAAATCAGGGCGAGGCGCAGTTGGAAAAAATAGCTATCAACCATATTAAATTCCTTTTATGGAACAGACTAGAAATATAAGAAAATCAAGAGTAGGGATCGTTACCAGCAACAAAATGGACAAGACCATCAATGTAATGGTAGAGCGCCGTATCCCGCACCCTATCTATGGCAAGTCTGTAAAGATTTCCAAAAAATTCATGGCTCACGACGAGAAGAACGAGTGTACCATTGGGGATAAAGTGAAGATCATGGAAACCCGTCCATTGAGCAAGCGCAAGCGCTGGCGGTTGGTAAGCATTATTGAAAAAGCCAAGTAATCGAATAGGTTTATAAAGGTTGACGGGCGTTTTATTAGGTTTATAAATCTTCGTCAACTACAAATTCATATAAAATGATCCAGCAGGAATCGAGGCTCAAAGTAGCAGATAACAGTGGCGCAAAGGAAGTCCTTTGCATCCGGGTGCTGGGCGGCTCCCGCCGCCGTTATGCCTCTATCGGGGATACGATTGTCGTTACAGTGAAGTCTTCCTCTCCGGGAGGTGTGAAAAAAGGGACGGTCTCAAAAGCAGTTGTCGTCCGCACAAAAAAAGAAATCCGCCGCAAGGATGGTTCTTATATCCGCTTTGACGACAACGCTTGTGTGCTGTTGACGCCCAATGACGAGCCTAGGGGCACCCGTATTTTCGGGCCAGTCGCAAGGGAGTTGAGGGAGCGGGATTACATGCGGATTGTATCATTGGCACCCGAAGTAATTTAATTTCATAAAAGATAAAAACAGCTGATTGGCTGACATTATCATGGCAAAAAATACAAAACAGAAAAGGTTTCAGCCCAAGTTCCACGTCAAAAAAGGCGACAATGTGATGGTGATCGCTGGCAAGGACAAAGGCAAAACCGGAGAGATACTTCAGATGTTCCCTTCTAAAAACAGGGCCATCGTAGATAACCTCAACATGGTGAAGAAACACCAAAAACCAACTCAGGAGAACCCGGGCGGCATCATTGACATGCCATCTCCGATCCACCTTTCCAACCTGATGCTGCTTGATCCCAAAACGGGCGAACCTACAAGAGTAGGGCGCAAGTTGGTAGATGGCAAATTGGTCAGATATGCCAAGAAATCAGGCGAATTGATCAATTAAAATTTTTCTGAAAAGAACAACCTGCAATCGCAATGAAAAGAATACCGAGACTTCAGGAAAAATACAATAAAGTGGCAGTGCCTGCCCTCAAGGAGCAGTTCCAGTACAAAAATGTAATGGAAATTCCCCGGTTGGTAAAAATCTGCCTCAACCAAGGAGTTGGCCAAGCTACCCAAGACAAAAAATTGGTTGATAATGCGCAAAAGGAAATGACCTTGATCGCTGGCCAAAAAGCAGTCATTATCAAGGCGAAGCGTTCCGTTTCCAACTTTAAGTTGAGGGAAGGCATGCCGATTGCTGTGCGCACTACCTTGCGCAATGAAAAGATGTGGGAGTTCATGGACCGTCTCGTCACCGTTGCCCTGCCACGGGTGCGCGACTTTAGAGGGATCAACGACAAGAGCTTCGATGGGCGCGGCAACTATTCAATGGGCATCACCGAGCATATCATCTTCCCTGAAATAGACCTCGACAAAGTGAGCAAGATCACCGGCATGGATGTCACTTTTGTGACAACGGCCAAAACGGATGCCGAAGCACTGGCTTTGTTGAAAGCATTGGGGATGCCTTTCAAAAATCAAATTAAACAAGAGGCTTGATCGGCCTATTTAAAAGAATTATACAATGGCTAGAAAATCACTGATAGCAAGAGACCGCAAGCGTGAAAAAATGGTCGCCAAGTATGCGGCACTTCGTAAAAAACTCAAAGAAGCAGGGGACTACGAAGCCTTGGACAAGTTGCCCCGCAACGCATCTCCCGTCCGCCTGCACAACCGTTGCAGGTTGACTGGCCGCCCAAAGGGCTACATGCGCAAATTTGGGCTCTGCCGTGTGAAATTCCGTCAAATGGCACTGGAAGGAAAGATTCCGGGCATAACAAAAGCAAGCTGGTAAATACAGTCAGCAGTCCAACAGTCAGCAGTCTTCAGTCCGATCCGCTCACTGTCACCTGCTCGCTGAAAACTGATATTCGATATGATGACAACTGATCCAATTGCAGATTTTTTGACCCGCATCCGCAATGCACAGCAGGCCGGTCACAGAATCGTGGAGATTCCTTCTTCCAAAGAGAAAAGGGCGCTCACCAAAATACTCTACGACAGTGGGTATATATTGAAATACAAATTTGATGAAGAGGCGACTATTTCAGGTATCATCAAAATTGCCCTGAAATACGATAAAGTAACCCGTGTGCCAGTTATCAGAGAACTGAAAAGGGTCAGCCGGCCAGGCCTCCGCCAGTACAGCAAAGCCGATGACCTGCCCAGGGTGATAAATGGGTTGGGGATAGCCATTATCTCTACTTCCAAAGGAATCATGACAGACAAGCAAGCAAGGGATGAGCATGTTGGTGGAGAGGTGCTTTGCTATATTTCTTGATTTTTATTTTTAAAATTTCAACCAAAGAAAAATGTCTCGGATAGGAAAAATGCCGATCTCCATCCCTGCGGGCGTGGAAATTAAAATAAGCGACACCAATTTTGTGACCGTAAAAGGCCCAAAAGGTGAATTGATGCAGCAGGTTGACCCTGACCTTGGTTTCGAGAGGGAGGACGGTACGCTTACGGTTACCCGCCCTACCGACCAAAAACGTCATCGCTCAATGCACGGGCTTTACCGTTCCCTTATCAACAACATGGTCATTGGTGTTTCAGAAGGATATGTGAAAGAACTGGAAGTGATCGGAGTTGGTTACCGTGCAGCCAGCACAGGACAACTTTTGGAACTTACCCTGGGCTTTTCTCACCCGGTCATGTTTTACATCCCCGATGATGTGAAAGTAACGGCCTCTCAGGATAAAGGAAAAGCGCCAATAATTAAATTGGAAAGCATTGACAAGCAATTGATCGGGCAAGTTGCAGCAAAAATCCGTTCCTTCCGTAAACCTGAACCCTACAAAGGAAAAGGTATCCGCTATAAAGGGGAAGAGGTTCGCCGTAAAGCAGGCAAGACGGTTGCTAAGTAATTTAACTAAGATTTTTTATTTATATAAAAGTCATCGGACGAATGAAGTTCAAAAAAGAAAATCGCAGAAGACGCATCCATTACCGGGTACGTAACAAAATCAAAGGGACGGCCGAACGTCCGCGCATATCTGTTTTCCGTAGCAATAAGGAAATTTATGCACAGTTGGTTGACGACCGTAACGGACATACCTTGTTGGCTGCTTCGTCATTAGATGCCGGAGTGGTTCCAGATACCAGTATCAACAAAACCGAACAAGCAAAATTGGTGGGTAAAGCACTTGCTGAAAAAGCAAAATCTGCCAATATCGAGAAAGCTGTTTTTGACCGGGGAGGCTACCTTTATCATGGCAGGGTGAAAGCACTGGCAGAAGGAGCCCGGGAAGGCGGACTGCAATTCTAATTTATCAATACAGCCGAGACCATAAAATAAAATACCAATGGCAAAAAGCAACGTTCAAAAGTTTAAAGTCGTAGAGTCAGAGATAAAAGAAAAACTGGTCAGCCTCAACAGGGTGGCCAAGGTGACCAAAGGTGGCCGTACTTTCAGTTTTGCGGCGGTAGTAGTAGCTGGAGATGGAAAGGGCAGGGTCGGGCAAGGGCTTGGAAAAGCGCGTGATGTGTCGGAAGCAATAACGAAAGGGATTGCCGATGCCAAAAAGAACATGATCACGGTGCCGATAGTCAAAGGCTCTATTCCCCATGCCCAAAAAGGAAAATACGGTGCAGGAAAAGTGTTGATACGTCCGGCTTCTGAAGGAACGGGCGTGATCGCCGGAGGTGCGATGAGGGCCGTTCTTGAAATTGCCGGCATCCACAATGTACTGGCCAAGTCAATGGGTTCGTCAAATCCGCACAACGTTGTGAAAGCAACCATTGATGCCCTGTCGAAATTGAGGGGAGCGAAAGAAATCGCCCATCAAAGGGGCCTTACCCTCGAACAAGTTTACAACGGATAATCATCATTTTGCAATCATAAAGCAACTATGGCTAAAGTAAAGATAACTCAGGTAAGAAGCATCATTGGCCGGCCGAAGCGCCAGAAAGACACGATGAAGTCTTTGGGTTTCAGGAAAATGAACCAGACGGTGGAGCATGAGGCAACCCCGCAGATTCTCGGGATGATAGCTAAAATCAAACACCTCGTAAAGGTAGAAGAATAAAATGCCATTTGCTCAATGGCTACTGGCCAACAGCCATTAGCTTTCAGCAAATTGCCAATAGATAAAAAGATATGGAACTTCATAATCTTAAACCTGCAGAAGGAGCAACTCACAAGCGTAAAAGGATTGCCAGGGGTCAGGGTTCTGGCCGCGGAGGTACAGCTACGCGCGGGCACAAAGGTGCAAAATCCCGTTCTGGCTATAAGCAAAAACGTGGCTTTGAAGGTGGTCAAACACCGTTGCAGCGCCGCTTGCCAAAAAGGGGCTTTACCAATCCAAACAGGAAGGAATACGTTGCAATGAATTTGGGCAGGTTGCAAGAAATTGTTGACAAATACAACATGACCGAGATCACCCCCGAATCGCTGCATGCCAAAGGTATTGTAAAGAAAAAGGCCTTGATAAAAATATTGGGCAACGGCGAACTAACTGCTTCGGTGCAGGTTACATCGCATGCCGCTTCGGCTACTGCTAAACAAGCTGTCGAGGAAAAGGGCGGAAGTATTACCATACTTTGAGCATGAAATTATTGTTGCCTCGGCAACTGGCATAAAGAACAAAGCTACTACACAACATTCACTTTATTTGAGTATCAGACATCAACGTTTGGTCGGGTTGAAACCTCCCTGGCAAGCGTAATAGCTTTAAGAATTTCCGATGAAAAATTTTATTACGACTCTCCAGAATATCTGGAAAATAAAAGAACTGAGAGAAAGAATTGGATGGACATTGCTCATGCTGTTTGTCTTCCGGGTGGGTTCTTTTGTCGTTCTGCCAGGTGTTGTTCCTGCAGCCCTTGACAAAGCCGGTGCCGGTGGAGACGCCAATAGTTTGCTTGGATTGGTCAACATGTTCACAGGTGGTGCTTTCAGCAATGCCTCCATCATGGCCCTGGGCATCATGCCATATATCACGGCATCTATCATTGTGCAGTTGTTGGGTTTTGCAATGCCTTATTTCCAGCGCTTGCAGCAAAAAGAAGGGGAGAGCGGCAGAAAGAAATTGACCCAGATTACCCGTTTGCTTACCGTTGCCATCACCTTGGTCCAAGGAGGCGGTTACCTGACCTATATCAACTCCATTCCCGGTGCTATTGACCCCTCCGTGCCGGCCAGTGTTTTCTGGTTGTCCAGCACTATCATCCTTTCCGCAGGTACTGTTTTCGCCATGTGGTTGGGTGAAAAAATCACTGACAATGGGATTGGAAACGGGGCATCCCTTTTGATCACTATCGGCATCATTGCCTCGCTGCCACAAGCTTTGGCCGCTGAAATTGCCTTGCAGATCAATGCTGGTGGCTTGTTTAAATTGATCCTTGAATTTGCCTTGTTGTTCGTTATTATGATGGCAACAGTGTTGATCGTTCAAGGAGTAAGGAGAGTACCCATCCAATTTGCGAAGCACATGGTACAACGTGGTGCAAGCCAAATGCCACAGGCCGGTGCCCGTGACCACATTCCGATCAAGGTCAATGCGGCCGGCGTGATGCCGATCATCTTTGCACAAGCCTTGATGTTCCTGCCTGCTACAATTGCCCAGTTCGCTTCTTCAAACGGAAGCGCACCAACTGGGTTTATGAAACTATTGGTTGATCCATTTTCTTGGGTTTCTGCCTTAATCGTGTTTCTTCTGGTAGTCGGCTTTACCTACGTTTATACGGCATTGATCGTCAACCCCACTCAATATGCTGAATATTTGAAACGGCAAAACGCTTTTATCCCGGGCATCAAACCCGGTAAGCCGACGGCTGATTTTATTGATACGGTTACTACCCGCATTACTTTGCCGGGTTCTATTTTCCTTGGGCTTATCGCAATATTGCCAACATTTGCAAAGATGTTTGGTATCAATCCATCGTTTGCCCGGTTCTTCGGAGGTACTTCCCTGCTCATCGGTGTTGCAGTGATCTTGGATACGTTGCAACAGATCGAAAGCCATTTGCTGATGCGCCGTTACGACGGCTTGGTAAAATCGGGAAAACTGCAAGGCCGTTCAAGGATGCAGAGCATTGGCTCAAGCATGTAAACTTACCGCTGTTCGCATTGCGGTTTTAGAATAGAGCATTTCGTGCTATGGGGTACATACCGACATAAGATTTAAGGTTCGGGTTTCCCCATAGCACGTTTTTTTTTGAAAATAACCGATCTGGACTTCCAAAATTTTGTGCCTAACCAAAGACAGGCCAGTATGCAAGATTTCAGTACGTGCCGTTTTTTTCATTTTCATTTTCATTTCCAATGGTTAGAGGCTTAATACAAAGGTCAAAGACAAACAATGTCATTTATAAAACGGAAGAAGAAATAGAACTTCTCCGTGTTGCGTCCTTATTGGTTTGCAAGGTACTTGCCCATGTTGGGGCAACAATCCGTCCGGGCATGACTGGCGAGCAGTTGGACAGAGAGGCAGAGCAGATCATCCGGGACCATGGGGCGACACCGGCCTTTAAAGGTTACGAAGGCCCCGATGGCCCATTTCCGGGCTCGCTGTGCATTTCGGTAAACGAAATGGTTGTCCACGGCATCCCCTCGAACAAAGAATTTCAGGACGGGGACATTGTATCCATTGATTGCGGTACCTACCTCAATGATTTTTATGGAGATGCGGCTTATACCTTTCCGATTGGAGATGTGAGCGAAGAAGTAATGCAGTTGTGCAGGGTCACCAAAGCCTCTTTGTACAGAGGGATAGAGCAAGCGGCAAAAGGGAAACGCTTGGGCGATGTGAGCTACGCAATTCAACATTTCACAGAGAGAGAGCATGGCTATTCGGTGGTAAGGGAACTGGTTGGCCACGGCGTGGGCAAAGAGCTGCACGAAGACCCCGAAGTGCCCAATTTTGGTAAAAGGGGCAATGGTTTGAAAATTAAAGAAGGATTGGTGATCGCCATTGAACCGATGATAAACCTGGGAAGGAAGGACGTGAAACAGGGCGACGACGGCTGGACCATTTTCACCAAAGACAGAAAGCCATCTGCGCATTACGAGCATACCATTGCAGTAATAAATGGAAAAGCGCAAACATTGTCGAGCCACGTCCCGGTCGAAGAAGCGATAGCAAAAAACCCGAACGTAAAAGAAGTTGTATCAGTGGACGAACTGATGGCGGTGGCCTGAAACGACGGGGCTTATAACAGAAAGTTATGAGAGCACAAATTTTTTTTCCAAAACTTTTTACTCTAAGTGATTTTCGTATCTTTGCGCTCCGAAAAAATAAAGCATGGCAAAAAAGAATTTAATCAAGCAAGACGGGGTCATTAGTGAAGCACTTTCGAATGCAATGTTCAGGGTGAAACTCGAAAATGACCACATGATCGTTGCAACTATTTCCGGCAAGATGAGGATGCACTACATCCGCATTCTCCCCGGCGACAAAGTCTCCGTAGAAATGTCACCTTATGACCTGACCCGGGGACGGATAACTTATAGATACAAATAAATAGCTGTTGCCTAATGACCATTGGCCAAGAGCTAACAACAAAACTTAATAAATCATGAAAGTTAGAGCATCAGTCAAAAAACGTTCAGTGGACTGTAAGATCGTGAGGAGGAAAGGAAGGGTTTATATCATCAACAAAAAAAACCCTAAATTCAAACAACGTCAAGGATAAGGCATTTGGGCGTCCCTTGTCTTGATGGGGGATGTTGCAGAAGCTGCGAAACAATAAAATTTTATGGCACGAATAGCAGGCATTGATTTACCACGGAACAAAAGGGGCGTTATCGGATTGACCTATATCTTTGGTATTGGTTCGACTAGGGCCAAGCAAATCCTTTCCAAAGCTGAAATTGACGAGAACATCAAAATCGTTGATTGGACGGACGACAACGTGCGTACCATTACCCAGATCATCCAGAACGAATATAAAGTGGAAGGGGAACTGAGGTCGGAAGTCCAGATGAGCATCAAGCGCCTCATGGACATTGCATGTTACCGCGGTCTGCGCCACCGGAGGGGCTTGCCCGTGAGGGGGCAGCGCACCAAGACCAACGCACGTACCCGTAAAGGGCGCAAGAAAACAATCGCAAACAAGAAAATGGTTACTAAGTAATAGTCTTTTGGCTTTTGGCCTTCAGCTATTGGCTTTCAGCCTATAGCCAAATGCCAACGGCCAATAGCCAATAGCAATTATTAATGGCAAAAATTAGATCAAAAGTAAAAGCCAAGCGCAAAGTAAAAGTAGAACCGGAAGGCTTTGCATACATTCAGGCTTCTTTCAACAACATCATCGTTACCCTTACCAATAAAAAGGGGGATGTAATCAGTTGGGGATCAGCAGGCAAAGCAGGTTTCAGGGGTTCTAAAAAGAATACTCCTTATGCTGCACAAGTAGCCGCTACCGATGCTGCCAGAACTGCATATGAAGCAGGCCTCCGCACGGTGGTTGTATTGGTAAAAGGCCCGGGTTCGGGCAGGGAAGCCGCTATTCGTTCCATTGACCAGGCAGGCGTTAAAGTGACAAGGATCCAAGATGTCACGCCAATCCCTCACAATGGATGCCGCCCACCAAAGCGCAGAAGGGTGTAATTTTTAATGGTTTTTGAAAAATTGTAATTATCAATAATGGCAAGATATACCGGACCTAAACAAAAAAAGGCTAGAGCTTTCGGAGAACCGATCTTCGGTTACAGCAAGGCATTCGAAAAGAAAAAATACCGTCCAGGACAGCACGGTAATTCACGCCGCCGCAGGCAAAAATCTGACTATGCTTTGCAGTTGATGGAAAAGCAAAAAGCCAAATACACTTATGGTGTGTTGGAAAGGCAGTTCCGCAACATGTTTGAAAAAGCAAGCCGGAAGCACGGCGTAACAGGTACCAACTTGCTCCAATTGTTGGAATCCCGCTTAGACAATACGGTATTCCGCATGGGGATTGCCCCCACCCGCAGGGCTGCCCGCCAATTGGTAAGCCACCGCCACATTGTATTGAACGGCGTACTGACCAATATCCCTTCTGCCCACTTGCGCCCCGGCGATGTGGTCGAAGTAAGGGGGCAATCGAGGAACTTGAACATTGTGGTGGAGCAGATCGGCAAAAAAACAGACATCAGAAAATTCGGTTGGCTCGAATTCAACCCCGACAAAATGAGGGGCGTTTTCATGGCTTACCCTGAACGCGAACAAATACCGGAAAAGATCAACGAGCAATTGATCGTTGAACTTTACTCGAAATAATTTGATTGCTGGTTATTAATTGTTGGTTGTTAGTTGTTATAAACAACCAACAATTAACAACCAACAACAATCCCTATTTCATCCTTTCTTAGGGCCGAGGACAAAATAAATTAACCATTTTGGCTGATTCTTTTTCCCTCTAACTTTGTTGAAAATACCCGTCGTAGCCCACTATGCCTGCGTTTTTCGCCTCGTTAGAAGAAAATAACCTGCCTGCCGGCAGGCAGGTTATTCACCCAAAACAGTCAATTTATTTTGTCCTCGCCCCTTAAAGCTTCCATTATATATGAGTATTCTAAATTTCCAGAAACCCAACAAAATCATCATGCAGAAGGCAACTGATTTTGTGGGTACTTTTGAATTCAGACCATTAGAACCAGGCTTTGGCCAGACCATCGGTAACTCTCTTCGGAGGATTTTGCTATCCTCTCTCGAAGGCTATGCCATTTCTACCATCCGTATCGCAGGGGTTGACCATGAATTTGCCACGATAAAAGGTGTGGTGCAGGATGTTCTGGATATTGTGCTCAACTTAAAACAGGTACGCATCAAGCAATTGATTCAAGGAGAGGATTTGATGTCTGAAAAAATCTACTTGACCATTAGCGGTAAAGAAGAATTCCGGGCAGGCGATATTGAGGAGCATACCAACGTGTTCAAGGTGATGAACCCTGAACTGTTGATCTGCAGCATGGAGCCATTTGTCAACCTTGAGATGGAACTGACCATCACCAAAGGACGGGGCTATGTGCCTGCAACCGAGAACCTGCCGAAAGATGCACCCATTGGCGTTATTCCTTTGGATGCCATTTATACGCCCATCAAAAATGTGGCTTACAAAGTAGAAAATACCCGTGTGGGGCAGCGTACCGATTATGAGCAGCTCGTTATCGAGGTGAAAACGGACGGTACCATCCACCCAGAAGATGCGATCAAAGAAGCATCCCGCATCATGATCCACCACCTCATGCTCATTACCGATGAGTACATCAGCATGCCGGACGAGGCAAGCCGCCGGGAGGATGTGGTTGATGAACATGTGCTGCACATGCGCAAGCTGCTCAAGACTTCCCTCGAAGACCTTGACCTTTCTGTACGTGCGTACAATTGCCTCAAAGCGGCCAAAATCAACTCGCTTGCCGAATTGGTAAGATACGATACACACGAACTGCTGAAGTTCAGGAACTTCGGTAAAAAATCACTCGTGGAGATCGAAGAACTGTTGCAAGAAAAAGGCTTGACCTTCGGCATGGACTTGACGAAATACAAGCTGGACGAAGAATAAAATGAATGGTTAGATGGCTAAATGGTTTGGCTCTTTGACAATTTTTGCAAAATAGGTCGGAGGATATAAATCCTCCTCTGTCGAACAAATTGCAAATGCCTCCAAACCAGCGGTTTAGGATTCCGACAGCAGAGGATATCATACTACTATACATCAACACCTTGTTAGAAAAAAAGTAAAGAGATTTCATTGAAAAAAGGGGAAGAAAGCATAGATATGTCTTTCACCAAAAAGATAAATTATGCTACTTCCACCAAAGGATGA
>DROJ01000370.1 GCA_011321935.1 Bacteroidota bacterium
AATTTATTCCCGCCCCTCAACCACAACGGCTTTCCATCATATCTCCGATCAGACTGCGGACTGCCGGCTGACAGGGGTGGGAATAAATTCCCACTCTTTTGGAAGGGCACGAAGACATACCTTTAACACAGTATTTATTTATTTGAACATGCGCTCCCTTTGATATTTATAAGCACGAAAAAAGCCGTTGCTAAAATCACAACGGCTTTTTGTTTTTACTCCAATTAGACTGTGGACTGTGGACTGACAGGCTGCCGACTGACTAGTAGCGATAGTGTTCCGGCTTATAAGGGCCTTCTTTTTTCACGCTGATATAGTCGGCCTGTTCCTGCGAAAGTTCTTCCAGTTCGACGCCGATTTTTGCGAGGTGCAGGCGGGCCACTTTTTCGTCGAGGTGCTTGGGCAGCATATAGACCTTGTTTTCGTAGCGGTCGCTGTGGTTCCAGAGTTCCATTTGCGCCAGCGTTTGGTTGGTAAACGAGTTGGACATAACAAATGACGGGTGGCCGGTAGCGCAGCCGAGGTTGACCAAACGGCCTTCTGCCAGCAAGATGATGTCTTTGCCGTTGACCGTATATTTATCCACCTGCGGCTTGATGTTGACGTGCGTGTGGCCGTGGTTTTTCTTCAGCCAGTCCACGTCAATTTCATTGTCGAAGTGGCCGATGTTGCAAACGATGGTCTTGTCGCCCATCATTTCAAAATGCCGTGCCCCCACGATGTCCTTGTTGCCCGTGGCCGTCACCACGATGTCGGCGCGCGGAATCGCTTTGTCCATCTTCGTCACTTCGAAGCCGTCCATTGCTGCCTGCAATGCGCAGATCGGATCAATTTCGGTAACAATGACCCGGCAGCCGGCACCGGCCAAAGACGCAGCCGAACCTTTTCCGACGTCGCCATAGCCCGCAACGACCGCTACTTTACCAGCCATCATCACGTCGGTCGCACGGCGGATGGCATCCACCAAGCTTTCCTTGCAGCCGTATTTATTGTCAAATTTTGATTTGGTAACGCTGTCGTTCACGTTGATGGCAGGCATGACCAAAGTGCCGTTCTTTTCCCTGTCGTACAGGCGGTGGACACCCGTGGTCGTCTCCTCGCTCAGGCCTTTGATGCCAGCGGCCAGTTCAGGGTATTTGTCGAAAACAACATTCGTCAGATCGCCCCCGTCGTCGAGGATCATGTTGAGCGGCTTGCCGCCTTCAAAGGCAAACAAAGTCTGCTCGATGCACCACCAAAATTCTTCGTCGGTCAGGCCTTTCCACGCGTAAACCGGAATGCCCGCAGCAGCGATGGCAGCCGCCGCTTGGTCTTGGGTAGAAAAAATATTGCAGGAAGACCAGGTCACCTCGGCGCCGAGTTCGACCAATGTTTCGATCAAGACGGCAGTCTGAATGGTCATGTGGAGGCAACCTGCGATGCGGGCGCCGGCCAGTGGTTTTTCTTTGCCGTATTCTTCGCGCAGGGACATCAGGCCGGGCATTTCGGCCTCTGCCAGTTCGATTTCCTTACGGCCCCAATCGGCCAACGAAATGTCTTTTACTTTGTATTTAAGGGCTGTCTCAGTTGCTGTCATTATTAATGATTTAATGAAAAATTACCAATGAAAAAGAAGGATGGATACTGACCCCGTCCATCTGTTCCGCTCGATAATCCGAGTTTTTTAAATGGTTGAATATGTGAGTAATTTTCAGGAGAATGGGACTCATTTATCAGGTCTGAAATTTGGAGGCGCAAAGGTACATTTTTCCTGAATAAAAAAGGAAATTAATGCAGCTTTGACCTTAGAGAAAACACCCAAAACAAGAGCCACCCCATGAGGTGAGGCCTTTGTGCGTGCAGTGTAGTGGGTGTGAAAAAGGTGTTGCCTCAAAACTTCGGCGACGGATATTTGAGGCAACGCCTTTCCACCCGCCACCGCGCCTCGCATAGGCGTCACCTCAGGGGGCTACTGGTACAAATCGTAATTAGCTAACCATTTAGTTGGGTGTGACCGCCGCGTGATGTAGTCAATTTAGAGAAAATCCAAAATTGTCAATGAAGGTCCAAAATTGCTCCCACCTGCCATCGGTATGATATAAAGCCCTCATAACCAGTGTCTTTTGCGCACCGTCAATTTTCCACTTCATG
>DROJ01000371.1 GCA_011321935.1 Bacteroidota bacterium
GATTGGAATAAGTGCGGGGTTGCAAAACCCCGCCGCTCTGGAATGCTGAAGATAAACCTGCCTCCCGAAGGGATGGGACAAGTTGTCGGTAGGCAGGTGACGGATTGCAACAGGGCAAAACAGTATTTAAAATTTTTATGAGAAAGCCCCCTATAAAATATTGGCCGACCAAGTTTCCCCCAGCACCCTCACCTGGTTCCGCCCCAATTTCACCTCTCCCATATTCTCCAGTTTTTTTAATAACCTCGATATAGCCTCCCGTGAAGCATTTAAATCTTTTGCAATTTCCTGGTGGGTCGCATTGATGACATGCGAACTCGTAGAAGCCGCCCTCGATTGCAGGTATTTGCGCAGGCGGGCATCCATGCCGCCGAAGGCCACGCTGTCGAGGACTTTTACCAGTTCGATCATTTTATGGTCGTAACTGGTCATCACAAAATTTTTCCAACTTTGGTATTTCGACATCCATTGGTCCATATACCGGATGGGGATGCCGATGAGGGTGGTGTCCTCAACGGCCTCGGTGCGTATCTCGCTTTTTTTGTTCATCATGCAGCAGGTGAACGACATGGAACAGGCCTCCCCCGCACCGAGGAAATATAGCAGCATTTCCTTTCCTTCGTTATCGTCCTCCCGGCTTACTTTAATACTGCCGCTTATTATGAGCGGCACCATTTTTATATAGCTCCCAAAATCCATGATGATTTCTCCGGCACGGAAGCTCATCACTTTTCCGACTTCCACTATTTCTTCTTGCAATGCCCGCTCTGCAATGTTCGGGAAATTTTTTTGCAATATTTTTAAGATGTCTGTTGTTTCGATAATCATTTTAAAATAATAAATAGGGTGCGAGATTTTCCAGATTTTAGAAATCTGGAAAATCTACTCAATACTGGTTAAAAATTAATTCGATTTTTTGTTAGCGACGTTTTTTAGCGACGTTTAATTTTAAAGTTTAGTAAACGTGAGTGCCAACGCTGGAAACCCGGCGGTGTATTTCCGGCAACAATTTCACTCCTTTTTCAAAATCAATAATGCGGGTAATCAAATAAAACAAATACATCGTGGTCAGCCAATTGGTAAAGTCCTGTTTTGATTTTAAATGCTTTTTCAGGTTAATCATTATCCATGAAAAATGCTCCCAAGTATCAAAACATGAATCGCAATCGCGGAATATACCGGTGCAGCAGCGGCGGGTGGTTTTAAAGTCCGCATGATATGCACGGAAATGCGGGTTATATGGATGGCCATTTTCAAAACGCTCGAAATTCAGTTCATAATTAGTGGATAAATTGGTGCAAACATCATATCCCCATTTTTCATCAAACAATTGCCCCGTGGAAATTATTTTATTAAAATAAGAGGTCATCAATATTTTATCGGGATATTGTTTTATCATTTTATCAATGGCCTGTCTCGCTTTGTCAAAACCCTGCCGGTAACCCAATTTTCCACCGAGATTGTTTATATCCGAATAATAATTGAATAAAATATAATTCCCGTTTCCGATACACCGCTCCACTACCCATTCCACTTCATTGGCATTGCCCGGCGCAACGGTATAATACCAAAAAGCCCGCGGGTCGTCCTTATAGTTTTTTAATGCTTTTTGAAAAACATCAATTTTATCTCCGCCGCGCAATATTTTATCCGTATTTTCATTTCCCCAAACAGAAATACCGATGGGCAGGTTTTCCAAACCCTCAAAAGGTATTTTGCGGATGCCGTTAGTGGCCACGCTCGTATGGAAGTTGTCGTATATTTTTTTGATTCTATTAATTACCAAACTCGGTTCGCCGCCAACGATGGTCACGAAATTGGTGCCCCGCTCTTTTTCTTTTTTAATAAAATCATCAAATATGGTTTCATCTTTTGGCGATTCTTTTTTGTCCATGCCTTCCTCAAAAAAATAACAGCCCGTGCAGCGCAAATTGCATGCATGGGTAATATCCAAAGATATGGATTTGAGCGACCCTGCTTTTCGGATTTCAGTCCAGAGCAATTTCAGGAAAGGGTCTTGGAGATATGTTCTAAGTTTGCTGCTCACCGCACCTTTTTGAATTTTGAATTTATTCCCGGAAAATCGGGACAAGCTATTATATACTGAACCATAATAGGTTTTGTGCATTGAGGGCAGGTGCTCCCCTTTTGGGGCTGGGGGCTGGCGAGGGCAAATGCACAAAACCTATTATGGTTCAGTATAATTTTCAACTAATCAGTCAAGTGGAGACGTATTTCCCGCAAAGTCACGCAAAGCTATACGTAGATTCGACTTACTTTGCGTGACTTTGCGAAACCTTTGCGTGACTTTGCGGGAAATATGTTTTAGGTGCAAAACAGATACTTTAAATTTTAAATTAATTTACACCTCAAAAGACGACCCGCAGCCGCAGGTGCTTTTTGCGTTCGGGTTGTTAAAAGAAAAGCCCCGGTTTTCCAGCCCGTCCACCCAATCTATTTCCATCCCGGCAAGGTACATAAAATGTGTTTTTTCAATTAGCACCCTGATGCCTTCGATTTCAAAAACGTCGTCTTTTTCGGTTTGCTCGTCAAAGCCCAGAACATAAGAAAAGCCGGAACAGCCGCCGCCTTTTACGCCCACCCGCAGGCCGTAATTTTTCGGGATGTCCTGCTCTGCTTCGATGCCTTTTAATGCCTTGACAGCGCCTTCGGTGAACATGACGGGCTGCATTGTTGCTGTTGTTCGATTGTTGTCGTCCATGATTCTAAAGTTTTTGATAGTCTAAAAAAAAGGTATTCCAAAAGTGAAAAACCCAATGCAAAGTAAGCGTTTTTTCAGCTTGTCCATCTGAACAAATGAACATACTTTAATATTTTCCTTTTAAATGCCGGATTTTCCAAATATTTGATTAATTTTACAATCGAATGACAAATGTTGTTTGTCAACCTTCATTTTCTCACAAACGAAAAACTTCTCACCATGAAGAAACGAGCATTCCTCCTCCTCCTTTTCGGCCTTTCCTTTGTGTTTTATCTGTACAACTGCAAAACAGAACAAATTGCAAAAGGCGATGCCGACTACCGCATTTTCATCAACTACGAACTGGGCATGCACTGCACCGGTTTTGACTTCGAGTACTGCTGTGTGCTGCCGCCGTACAACAGCCTGCAGGCGCAGGTGGTCAAGGTCGGCGAAGGCAGCGAACACCCCCAGTTGATGGACGGCCACGACCCCGCCGACCCCACTATTTTGGTGGACAAAGAAACGGGCAAGCGCTTCCGCCTCAAATATGAGTTCGACGACAACTCCTATTCCGAGGGCAACAAAATGGTCTATTGGAACGCCCAGTACGACATTGACGGCGACGGCAAGGCCAACGAACCCGGCGAAAGCGTCGCCAATGCCTATTGGAACCACCTTTATATTTACAAAGACCTCGAAGGCAGTAACCCCGAGGGCACTTCCGACGATGCCAAAAAAATGGCCGTCGGCGGGCCCAAGCTGCAAGTGCCGCAGGACGGCGGCCCATCGGGGCAAAAAATGAGCGGCTACCTCCGCAATTCCACTGAAAAAGGAACTGTCGTCTATACCAAGTCGCCCGTGCTCGACAACGTGCCCATCGTGCTGACCAACCCCGGCATCTGGGAGGCGCTCGGCCTGCCGCTCACCCCTTTCCACGACAAAGACCTCGCTGGGAAAGACATCAAAAAGGTGGAAGAAAAGGACATCCAGCCCTATCAGATTGCAAGGGTAACTTTGGTGGATGCCGAAACCGATGAGCCTGTCCTCGACACCAAGGGCAAGCCCGTCACCTTCACCGGCACCGAGCCGATTGACATCCCCAATTGCAACAACTGCCACGGCACCAACAATGCCAACCACGACTACCCCGAAATCTGGAAAACAGTACAGGCCGAAAACGAGTACTGGAAATCCGCCGGGGCCTCCGAGTGGTACGCCCAGTTGAAAGCCACCGCCATCAGCATCATTTCCCTGCACGATGCCAAGCACGGCACCCAGTTCATGAAAAATTACGATGCCGAAGCAACCTCCAACCGCCTCGGGCGCGGCTCGGTCATGTGCCAAAAATGCCACGCCGACAATGTAATAGGTGTGCTCAACAGCGCAACCGTGGTGCATGAGGGCGGCAAGGTGATGGTGAAAAACGCCGCCAATGCCGACCTCGGCATGCCAAAAGGCGCAGTCATCGCTTACCTCGACCCAAAGCACCCCGGCACACCAGCCAATGGAAGCGTGATTCCGGCATTGACCGAAGCACTCCATTTTGCCCACCAGTCCAACCGCCCATTTGCCGACGGACAGGGGCGCACCGGCGCTTGCCAGGGCTGCCACCCGGCCCACCGCCAAGACCGCAACCTCGACGGCTATCCGATTACTGCCGATGGCCAAAATGCTTACGCAAAAGCCGACAACCGCGATGCTGCCGGAGGCTGCTATGTGGGCAGGGACGTTCACTCCAACCCCAACATGAAAAAGGACGGAATCAAGACCGATGCCCACCTCAATGCCATCGGCCAATGGCTCAAAGACAATGTGTCGCGCGACGCAAACGGCAACATGAAAGGGCTGTGGTGTACCAACTGCCACAACCAAGTCTCACGGGAACTTTACCGCCTCGACAACCTCGCCGCAGGCGAAGCGTTCAACCCTGACCCGGAGCATACCATCCGAGACAATTCCCTCGAAGAAATAGCCGCCGCCATCGGCTGGACTGTGGACGAACTGAAAGCCAACCTCGACCCGAAAGTGAAAATCAATGCCGACGGCAAAGACACCGGGGAAACCCTCAACGCTTGGAAATCGGCGGCACAGGGGCGCACCACCACGCCCATCGCCGTCATTGCCACCGAAAACGGGGGGCCCGTGGTCACCAAAGATGGAGACGGCGATGTCAACGTTTCCATTTTGGATGCCAACCCCAACAACGCCGCCGCCCATGCCGACAAAAACGGTTTTGCCGCACCTTATGAAGCCGCCACCCATGGCCGCGACTATTGGCTGTCGCCCGGCGAGCCGCATTGTGCCGACTGCCACTCCGCACCATTTGTCGAGGGGCAGGGAGGCGTGGCATTCCCCATCAACCAGCCCGGCAAATACTCCAACATGCGCTATACCAAAGGGCATTCCGGGCTCGCTTGTCAGGCATGCCACCAGTCCATCCACGGCCTCTACCCGGTCACGCCCGATGTGGACAAGACCACCTATGCCCAGGCCGCTTCGCTCAACCCCGACGGCTCGCACGGGCCTATCACCTGCGCTTCTTGCCACAAAGAAGTGAACAAGGGCGGCGTGCCCATCATCGCCGAGTCGGAAGTTTACAAGGACAAGCTGATTGGCGAAAATTACCAATTGGCCGTGGAGTTCATGCACTCCATCGGACAGGACAAAGGAGGGGCTGTTTATCATGAAGAAGAATAGAAATGATTGTTTAGGATAAATAAATAAAAGCCCGGCCTTATATGGGCCGGGCTTTTATATTTTGTCCTTTTATGATTTTTCGTGAAATGCTTTTTTGACATATCTCCCGCAAAGTCACGCGAAGGTTTCGCCAAGTCACGCTAAGTTAGACGTGTACTCGCCTTGCTTTGCGGTACTTTGCGGGAAATACTTCAAAAAAGGCATTTCACGGAATCTGTCAGAGGGTCTTATATTTAAATAAACTTCAAGAACAGGAATTGGAAAACCATCCGAAGCCTGTATTTTTTTTTAAAGGCTTTTCTATAAAATTTGAACACCTAAATCAATGAACACGAACATATTTTTTTTAATAAAACAAATATCAAAATCATGATGAAATACTTCTCGCATTTGATTTTATTATCAGCGACAGCCGCCCTGCTGCTCACCACAGGCTGCGGCGACGGAATAAAAACGGTGGACAAAATCGTCATCCGCCCGGTGGGCAATACCTTGAAATTTGAGACCGAAGAATTTACCGTCAGGGCCGGCCACACCATTACGGCCATTATGGACAACACGGCCACCAACCCGGCATTGCTCCACAATGTGGTGATGTGCAACCCCAAATCGAACATCAACCAACTGGGCCTGGCGGCAGTGAAAGCGGGCGAAGAAAACGGATATATCCCCGACGACGAGCGAATCAAGTTTGTGCTCCCTTTGGCGAAGCCGGGCAAAAAAACGAAAATACAATTTGTCGCCCCACCGCCGGGCGACTATCCTTTTTTCTGTTCCTATCCGGGGCATTTTGGATTGATGAAGGGGGTGATGCACTCGGTGGAGTGATGTTTCTATATTTTTGAAAAATAGCGGGGCAACTTCCCGTTGCCCCGCAATTTGAACGCTTGCCCCGAAACCTGCCTCCCGATAGGCAGGTTTCCCTTCGCATATTTTTTTATTTAAAAAAAACAAACAGTGCCGGGCGGCATGCTTTTAGGCCGAGCCTTTTTCAATTTGCGGGGCAAGCCCTTTCCGCATATTTTTTTATTTAAAAAAAAACAAACAGTGCCGGGCGGCATGCTTACAGGCCGAGCCTTTTTTCAATTTGCGGGGCAACGGGGAGTTGCCCCGCAATCGGAACAATTGGGCCGTATATATTTTAGGGCGGCCCTATTTTATTTTAGAAAATATATATTCCCATAAAATCAAAGGTTCATAAAATTTTTAAATGTAAAATTTTATGAACCATTGGATATACGTGAAAGAGAAAAATAAAATAGACGTAACTGCTTAGTTAATTTTTTTTAAACACATAGGCCATTAAAATTTTAATTCATTGATTGCCAAAGGCGTTTATAATTTTTCCCGAAGTGAATTCGGGACAAGCTATTTTAATTTTAATGTAACAGTTCAGCATATAAACAAGTCGCCACGGATTTCACGGATTTCCACGGATTTTTTTTGTCAAAAAAAAAATCCGTGGATTAAATCTGTGGAAATCCGTGAAATCCGTGGCGACTTGTTTATATGCCAAACAGTTACATTTTAATTTTAATTTCCTGTCTGCCGATTTATGCGCCTTTGGCGTACAGGCAGGTAATGGTCATTTCTCATCACTTATTTAATTAAAACCAAGCGCCTGTTTTTCACCCCTCCGGGGGTTTCAAGTTGGTAAAAATACAGGCCACCCGCAAGTCCGGCCATATCGAAATAAACCTCATGGAGGCCCGCGCTCCGAAATCCATTTTCCACTGTTTTGACCAAACCACCTCCTGAATCAAAAAGGCTCAACCGGATGTTTTGGGGCGTTTCCAGTTCGTATTTTACGGTCGTGAACAAAGAAGGATTTTGAGACCATATAACAGGGTTGGGGAAATTTTGATGGAGGGTAAAATCAATGTCCCGCTTGTTTTTTTCCGTGGCCGCCGTCATGTTCAGTCCCAAATAATCCGCAATTCCATTTAATATGGCGAGTGCCGTCAAATCATAATCGCCCGCCGCACTGCAGTTCATGTCCTCATAGGTCAGGGCCATGACCGCCTCTTGGTGATTGTTCCAGAACCAACTTTCCGGATATTTGTCAGGTGTGCCCGAAGTCCATGAAACAAAATAATCCCACGGTTCAATTCCTGGAACAAATTCATCGCGCACGCTTGCGATAAATTGTTTTTCCAAAACCGTATAATCATATGAGGTGCCCACTTCGTCATGATATACAAAATACCGTTTGCAGGCAAAAGCGGAGTGCATATTGAGAGCAATTTCAATGGGCGCGTCGGAAGCCATCAGTTCCACA
>DROJ01000372.1 GCA_011321935.1 Bacteroidota bacterium
GGCTTATTGGGGCTTGCAAAAAGTGCGGCAAAACAATTTTGTTTTTTTTACGAAAATATATGTTGCACATAATCCGGGCCACGGGGTTTGTTAATCCGTTTTTGCTTTTTAAGCTATTTATTACAAACTGATATAAAATAATTTCACTGCCGTACACTTTTTTAAAACCTTCAAAATGTGTTGAAAATCTTGTTCAAAAAGTGTACGGTAGCGAGAAAAAAACTTGTTCATTGGTCAAATACCGGGGCATAAAAAAAACAACAATGAACGGGCATGGGCAGTATGCCGCTATATTTAAATATAATTCTGCACCGATAATTATTGTGGATATAATTGACTGGTTTGGTTTAGGATGTGACAGGGCATGCTGTACGGTTTCATGTTTTTGGCCTTAAGTGGGCACTCTTGTGCAAATTGCCCAGCAATAGAAAATTGCTGGGCAATACAGATATTTTCGCCCGGCAATTATACTGAACCACTTTAGTATCTTACCAATAATATTCGTGTTTTTTTTGGCAAAATATTTTGCCAAAAAAAACACGAATATTATTGGTAAGATACTAAGGGTACCCTGCGATAAATATACGCCGCCACTGGTTCAGTACCCCAATACTTCCCCCATTTTCTCCCTCACCTTCTCCTCCGAGGGCAACATCCGTTTTTCCAGAACAGCGTTCAAAGGGATAGCGGGCAGGTCTTCTGCGCCCATTGTCATCACGGGGGCATCGAGGTATTGGAAACAATTTTCTTGGACGAGGCCGGCAAGGCTCCGGGCGAAAGAATTGCCGACGGGTTCTTCGGTCAGCACGAGGCAGCGGCTGGTCTTTTTGACGGAGGCAAAAATGGCCGCCTCGTCGAGCGGGCAGAGGCTGCGCAGGTCTATGATTTCGACTTGTCCGGGGAAGTGTTTGGCGGCATTGAGCGCCCAATGGACGCCCATTCCATAGGTCACCACCGTCATCACATTTTCTTTTGGTAAAATACCGGCGCCGAGGGCAAGCACGGTTTTGGATTTGCCGAAAGGCAGCAAATAATCCTCGCCTGGTTCAACGCACATGGCCGCTTTGGTGCCCGGCACTTTCGACCAGTACAAGCCTTTGTGCTCAAAAATAACAACGGGGTTGGGGTCGTAGTAAGCGGCTTTCATCAAGCCTTTGAGGTCGGCGCCGTTGCTGGGATAGGCGATTTTGATGCCCCTGATATTGCACAGCACCGACTCCACGCTGGACGAATGGTATGGCCCGCCGCTGCCGTATGCGCCGATGGGCACCCGCAAGACCATGCCCACCGGCCACTTACCATTGCTCAAAAAACAGGAGCGGCTCACCTCGGTAAACAACTGGTTCAGCCCCGGCCAGATGTAGTCGGCAAACTGCACCTCCACTATCGGCTTCAGCCCCACCGCCGACATGCCCGCTGTCGAACCGACGATGAATGCCTCTTGGATGGGCGTGTTCATGACCCGGTCGTCGCCAAATTTTTGTGCCAGGGTGGCCGCTTCGCGAAATACGCCGCCGAGCCGCTTGCCCACGTCCTGCCCGTAAAGCAGGCACTCTTTGTGCTTTCGCAACAATTCTTCTACGGCGTGGAGGCCGCAGTCCACCATCACTGTTTTTGTCCCGTTTTCGGGCCTCCTTTGGCCGATTTCGGTTTGGATTTCGGTGGGCGCAAAGGCATGGGAAAAGAGGTCTTCGGGAGCGGGGCCGGCAGCTTTTTTTGCTTTTTGAAAATCGGCTCCGACCTGTGCCGTTGCGGCTGTTTCTATTTTTTCGAGGTCGTTTTTTGAAAAACCGTTGTCGAGCAGTTGGCCGCGCAAAATAGGGTAGGGGTCGTTGAGGCGGTGCTGGTCGAGGTCGTCGCGGTACCACTCCATGCGCACGCCGGAGGTATGGTGGTTGAGCAGCGGGACGGAGGCATGGACGAGGAAGGGGCGGCGCTCCCTGCGCATGGTCTTGATGACCCATTGCAGGGTGGCATAGCTTTCCAGGAAGTCGCTGCCGTCAATGCTCACTGCCTCCAGCCCGTGGAAACCTTTGGCATATCCGGCGGCATTTTGGGCGCGGGTTTCGGCGGCATTGGCGGAGATGTCCCAGCCGTTGTCCTGCACCAGGAAGAGGATGGGGAACTGCTTGAGGGCGGCCATCTGGAAGGCTTCGGCGACCTCGCCTTCGGTGACGGAGGCATCGCCGAGGGAGCAAAGCACGATGGGCTTGTCTTTGCCAAAACCACTGGCCAGGCCCATTTTTTCTTTGTACTGCATGCCCATCGCCGCGCCCGTTGCGGGGATGGCCTGCATGCCCGTGGCAGAGGATTGGTGGGGGATTTTTGGCTTGTCGCTGTCCCGCAAACTTGGGTGGGAATAGTAGGTGCGGCCTCCCGAAAAGGGGTCGTCTTTTTTGCCCAGCAATTGCAGCATGAGGTGGTAGGGCCGCATGCCGATCGCGAGCAGCATGGCGTCGTCGCGGTAGTAGGGGTAGGCGTAGTCCTGCGGCAACAACTGCATGCCCGCCGCCAATTGAACGGCCTCGTGGCCGCGGGACGTGGCGTGCACGTATTTGGAGGTCAATTTGGAATTGGCTTCGTAAAGTTCCGTCATCGCTTTGGCGGAACACATCAAACGGAAGGCTTCTTTCAGTATCTTTTTACTGATCCGGCTACTGGTCGCTAACATGTCGAGAATTTATTTGGTAAAGGCTGAGAACGGGGAGTTTCATTGCGACTATAAAGGTAGGTATTTTTGGGGTTTTGTTCTATTGTTTTTAAATGATTGGTGGATTGTTCTATTAAAATATGGTTTTTTGGGAAAATGGCATTTTGCGAACGACCTTGTTGATGTTTATAGAATAATATTCGGGTTACTTCCGCAGCCCGTCCAGCAACATCCCGGTCATTTCTTTTTCCAGTTCCAATGGGTTGACGTCGCGGTGCTTGCTGTACCAAGAGTAGAGCCACCGCAGCGAGGAGAGGGTGGAAAAGAGGGCGATACCGACATCCATTTCACGGAAGTGGCCTTGCTCGATGCAGTCGGTCAGCACCTGCCGGAAGTTGTCTTCGTAGCGGTCGCGGAGCAGGGTGTAGGCTTCTTTGGCCGGGCCTTCCAAGTGTACCCATTCGCTGGTGATGAGGGAAATGGCGTCGGTATGCTCTACCGTGAAACGGATATATTGGGCGATCAGGCGTTCGAGTTTTTCCTGTGGGCCGAGCGGGGAAGTCTGCACTTCCTCCATGCCCGTGGTGAACAGTTGGGCCATTTCCATGAGCAGTTCCCGGAGCAGTTCCTGTTTGGACTGGATATGGTTGTAAAGGCTGGCGGCTTCCATGCCGACTTCTTTGGCGAGGTCGCGCATGGAGGTGGCCTTGTAGCCGCGCTTGCGGAAGAGGCGGGCGGCGTGGTCTTTAATCTGCTGGCGTTTTGATTTCATTATGGGGCAAAAATGGTTATTTTTGCTTGATTATTTTAATATTAAAATCAATAACACATGCTTCTGCCTAAAATGTTTTTCCGTTCACTTCTGTATTTCCTTGTTTTTGCCGCATTGTTTTCCTGTAATAAAAACGATGATGGTACGCTGAGCAACTCAAACGACGATTGTAGTATTTCATTGACTATATCCAAAGTAAAGAATAATATATCTCTTTCTTGGACAAAACCAGATGTGCCTGATTTTGAAGGATATTATTTGGTTCGGTCGGATGTGCCAATTGACGGTACGCCTGTACCCGTGGATGAATTTGAAATAATTACTGATATTGAACAGACTTCATTTACTGATAGTTTATTTCCTGTTGAGAATACTTTGTATTATAAGGTGTATGTGAAAACGGAGCGAGGATTTTCATGTAATGATGAAAATGAAATTGAGACTGGTTTCGAATTGTTGGAATTTTATGGAGACTTTGATGTTGTACATAGTGCTGAATCCGGAGCACTGTTTTATAGAACAAAAGGAAGTTCTCCGGCACTTTACCGGATTGATTATATGAATAGAGAAATTACTAAAGTTATAGATGATTTTTCGGGGGTCGGTAAAATGTTTATTACTCAAAATAACGGAGCTGAAGAATTAGTCGCTTTGAAAAATTATGTGGAATTTTATGACATCGTAGATTTTAATTTGCTTGATAGCTTTTCCGTACCCGGAATGAGTATATATAATATGGCTATTGGGGGCGACTTAATATTTATGAACATGAGTTCCTATGACAACCCAATATTGGTTTATAGCCGTTCCTCTTTAGATTCTCTTTCTTCTAACCAGGAAATATATATTGTTGATTATAGCAGGAAAATATATACTCTTCTTGGAGTTGGCAACAATGTTAAGTTGATTGTTTATGAAACAGAGGCCACTGGTCGGGTCGATTCGTATCTTTATGGTACGGATGGAAAGCAACTAGGGCCGAGTGTGGTTAAATATTTTCCTTCCGCTGGTTTTTCCTTGCCAGAAATAGTCTCATCTCCTGATAATGAATATTTTGTTATCGAAGGTGGGGGAACTGTTTTTAACTCAAACTTAGAGGTTGTGACGACTCTTTCTCCATCAACAGGGATTGGTCTGTTTATATCGGACGTTACATTTTCATTGGATGGAGATCGCGTATTTGCGATTAAAAATGGAGAGATGGTTGAATTTGATATTTCTGTTGGGGAAGTAATAAGCAAAATTAGTTTACCTTATTCAGCAAGAAGGATTTTTCGCTCATGTTCCCTATGGGCTGAAAGCCATGATTTGAATTAGTTTGGGGGTTACTTTTTTCAGGTTGTGCATCCATTCAAACATGGCAACATAAAGGTGCAAATAGTGCTTGCTGACCCCTTTGAACTTCCGCAAA
>DROJ01000373.1 GCA_011321935.1 Bacteroidota bacterium
ACTATTTGCGGAAGTTCAAAGGGGTCAGCAAGCACTATTTGCACCTTTATGTTGCCATGTTTGAATGGATGCACAACCTGAAAAAAGTAACCCCCAAACTAATTCAAATCATGGCTTTCAGCCCATAGGGAACATGAGCGTATTTTATTTTTATAAAAAAACTGGCCTTTGATTTAATTGCTGGCCACTCCCTCTTTTTCCCGGTACAATGAAGCATCCACCGCCTGCACCATCAGCTCCGGCAATAGTTCATATCCCAGAAATTCATTGATGCGGAGTGCCTGCTCAAAAGGCTGTTCCAAAACCGACCGGTGCGGCACATATAATATCTCCACGTTCGGTTGCCGGGCCGCCCATTGTTTCACCTTTTGCAGTTGTCGTTCGTATTCATTTACCAGGCCGAGGGTGGCGAGGTTGCCGATGACCCCGTCGTTGATGAACTTTTCGAGGTTGGGCATCAGCCCTTGGTCGAGCAGGGAGTTGATGATTTTCCAGTCGGCGGCATCCCAGCCGAGGAGGAGGAGTTTGGGTTTCTTTTTACCTGTTCTCATGCCTGCTTATTTTGAAGGTGTTGTTGTGTCCGGGCAGCGAGTTCCAGTTTGAACTGCCGCCGTTTTTGCCGCCAGGCGATGATGCCCAAGTCGCCGAGGGCGAGCACGCCGAGCGAGCCTTCGACAGGTATGCAGTATGGCTGGCCGCCGTCTTTGGTTTTGAACTGGAGGGTGGCTGCGGGGGACGGGTCGAGGATTTTATTTTTCATTGGGTGTTGATTTTAAAATGTGGCTGAAATGGTTTTGATTTTGAGGTGATGCCTTTGCGCGGGGAAGGCGGGAGGGAAGGCGTTGGCTCTGGGTACTGGTGACCTTGAGGCAACGCCTTTCTTCCCGCCTTCCCCGCGCAAAGGCATCACCTCAAAATGCCGGAAAAGCCAAGCGCCCAACCTCCCCCACAGCGTTTCTTTTTTTGCCTTTAAAATTTTGCTCGGGCAGTCCAAACCAAAATACCCGAACCGGATTGGTTTGGGCACAAATTGAACACAAATGTTTGGCTCATCCTATTTCTACTGAACCATAATAGGTTTTGTGCATTTGCCGCCGCCAGCCCCCGACCCCAAAAGGGGAGTACCTGCCCTCGATGCACAAAACCTATTATGGTTCAGTATCATAAACCTTTCGGGGAGAACGAGGCCGTTTTTTCGGGTTCTACAAACTTGCCCTGCCCCCAGTCTTCGCTACTTGTTACTTTTGCCCAAAATTTTTTTCACCACCAACCAACGACCTGTGCAAAAACAAGCCATCGGAATTTTCGACAGCGGCTACGGCGGGCTGACCGTCCTCAAAGAGATAGTCAAGGAACTGCCGGAGAACGACTTCCTGTACCTCGGCGACAACGCCCGCTCGCCCTATGGGCCCCGCTCCTTCGAGACCATTTACGACTATACCCTGCAGGCGGTCAAATACCTTTTTGCGCAGGGCTGCCACCTTGTCGTGCTGGCCTGCAATACGGCCTCGGCCAAAGCACTCCGCAATATCCAACAGCTCGACCTGCCGAAATTGGCACCGCACAAAAGGGTGCTCGGCATCATCCGGCCGACCACGGAGATCATTGGAAACTTCACCCAAAGCAAGCACGTCGGCATTTTGGGAACGAAGGGGACGGTGAAATCAAAATCTTATCTGACGGAAATAGAGCGCCTTTGGCCGCAGGTGAAAGCCTTTCAGCAGGCCTGTCCCATGTGGGTGCCTTTGGTAGAAAACGGAGAACTCGACAATCTGGGCGCTTCCTATTTTATCGAAAAAGACCTAAAAGCACTGCTCGCCCAATCGGCTAAAATAGATACCATCTTGCTGGCCTGCACTCATTATCCCCTTTTGCTGCCCCTTATAAAATGGAATGTCCCAAAAAGGGTAAAAGTCGTTTCGCAGGGCGGCATCGTGGCCAAAAGTTTAAAGGCTTATTTGCTGAGGCACCCCGAGATTGCAGGGCATTGCAGCCGCTCTGGGAAACTGAAGTTTCAGACGACAGGGGATGCGGCAGACTTTGACGAGAAGGGAACGTTCTTTTTCGGAAAAGAGGTGCGCTCGCAAAAGGTGCAATTGTCGGGCGGTATGTAATCAATATGCAGGCAAGGATAATTTTTTTTGTTCTTTGACACCTGCCTGCTGGCAGGCAGGTGTCAAAGAACCATTTTTTTCAACGCAAGGCCGCAAACGTAACTTAACCATTGATCAGCATCTTCCTTTTTTTCGCCCAATCTTCTTTCCTCACAAAAGTGATCGGCACAAAATCGTCGTTCGGCTCGCCAATAAAATAGAGCATCCACTCTTTGTCATATTCATTGAGAATATCCCGGATGCACTCCACCCGGTTCACCCTGGGCAGCTCGCAGTCCGACCAATAAAACAGTTCGACCCGGTATTTCAATTGCTGTTTTTCACCGTTGATGGTCATTTCGATTTCGATTTCTTGCTTGCCCTTTCCGGGCGGGACGGGAATGGCGATATGTGGCATAATTTAATGGTTGATGATTGTTAGTTGTTGATTGTCAACAATTAACAACCAACAACTATTTATTATTCGCTGCGCAATGATTGAACGGGGTTGGCGATGGCGGCGCGGATGCTCTGGTAGCTCATGGCCGCAAAGGCGACAGCCAATGCGCCAAAACCTGCGATGGCAAACACCCACCACTCGATATCAATGCGGAAAGCGAAGTCGTTGAGCCAAGAGTTCATGGCGTACCAGGCCACCGGGGCGGCAATGACAAAGGCGATGGAGACCAATATCAAAAAGTCTTTTGAGAGCAGGCCGACGATGCTGCCCACCGTTGCGCCCAGCACTTTGCGGATGCCGATTTCCTTGATCCTTTGGGCGACGGTATGCGTGGCGAGGCCGAACAGCCCGAGGCAGGAAATCAGGATGGCGAGCAGGCCGAAGCCCTTGCAGGTGGAAGCAAGGCGGCTATCGTCTTCGTAAAACCCAGCGATGTCTTCGTCCAGAAAATTGCCCATAAATACTTGCTCCGGCAGCACTTGGTCATATGCTTTTTGGATGGCTGCGATAGTGCCGGGCAAGTCGCCGGAATTGATTTTCACCCCTGCGTTCCAATAATATTTTTTGAGGGTGCTCATCATCAGGGGCTGGTGTTCGTTGCGCAGCGAATGGGTGTGGAAATCTTCCACCACCCCGACGATGCGCAGGTCGCGCCCGTGCATACTGAGGTTTTGGCGGAGTGCTTCCTTCGGGTCATCAACGCCGAGTTTGCGGAGCAGGGTCATGTTGACCACTGCCTCCCGCATGGTATCGGAGGGGTGGAGCCACTCCCCCGCGGCCAAGTGCAGGCCAAAGGTTTCCAGGTAGTTTTCGTCGCAAAATTTGGACTCGATATGAAATTCTTCGTCCTGCGGACGGGTGCCGTACCTGAAATTGGACGACCAAGTATTGCCCGAAAGCGGCACGTCGCTGTTGAAGCTGACGGCCTTTACCTCGGGGATTTGCAGCAGCCCTTGCCGCAGCGCCGACTGCCGGGCAATGGTCAGGCTATCGGAGTTGAAACCAAAAACATAGACGAGGTCTTTGCTGAAACCGAGGTCGCGCGAACCGATGTAATCCAGTTGCAAAATGGTAATCATGGCCCCGACGATGAGCGCCTGCGCAATGGCAAACTGCAGCACAACCAGCGATTTCCTGAGCGTCGCCCCGGCAAATGCTTTTTTGTGGACATCCGTCTTCAGGGCTTCTACCGGCCTGAAACCCGCCATTGCCAAAGCTGGGTAAAGCCCCGCGAGCAGGGTGACGACAAGGGCGATCACTACCAAAAATGCAACAACAACCGGATCGGTCATAAAGGGCAGGCTGCCCGGCACATCGGAGACATACTTTAACAGCGGCGAAGCGAAGGCCGCCAAGTTGGCCCCCAGCAGTACGGCCACCAAAACGACCATCCCCGTCTCGGTCATAAACTGGCTGACCAGTTCGCCCCGCCCGCTGCCGAGCGTTTTCCTCACGCCCACTTCTTTCGCCCGCAGGGTGGCCTGGGCGGTCGCCAAATTGATGAAATTGAAACAGGCCATTATCAAAATCAAAATACCGATAAAACCCAGCACCCGCAGCCTCGATTTGCTGATTCGGTGGTCGCCCGAATTCGACATGTCCTCGTTGTAGTGCAGGTCGGACAGGGGCTGCACGATGTGGTATCGCTCTCTTTTGCCCGACACCTCGTCGGTGTACTCCTCCTCCCCTACCCTTGCGAGCGAAGCATTGGCCGCCCCCGCCTGACCGGCATTTTTCAACAGGGCATACACTTGGTTGTTGCTGCTGCAACTGCCCCAGCCTCCCCCGAACATAAAGAGGTCGCCGTTGTTTTCAACCGTTTGGTATGAAATCAAATAAGGGAAATTGAAATCGCAATTGCTCGGCAGGTCTTCCATTACGCCCCTGACCGTTACCGGGGTGATGTTGTCCAATAAAACAGTTTTGCCCATCGCCGAGGGCCAGTCATCAAAACATTTTTCGGCCCAAGTGCGGGTCAGTACGATGCTGTTGGGATCGCTCAATGCCGTCTTGGGATCGCCGGCCAACCAACCAAAATTGAATATTTCAAAAAACGGGGTTTCCGTAAAAAATGCCGTCCCGTCATTGCCGATCTGGAATTTCCGCTTTGGCACAGCGCTGTCGGCACCGGGCACGGTGATGGCCGCCCATACCTCCCGCACCCTCGCCATAGCTTCGAACTGGGGCACCGTTTCCATCTCTTTCATGGCCGGCAGCGGAATGCAGACGCCGTACTCCTTCCCCCCCTCTTTGCTCTCTTGCCCGGAAACGACCCGCACCGTGCGGCCATAATTATCGAAGTTTTTGTTGAAACTCAGCTCGTAGGTGAGCATGCGGAATATGAGCAGCACCGCCGCTATGCCCACCGATAGCCCGACTATGTTGATGAATGCGTAGGTCTTGTTTTTCCGCAATGACCGGAAGGCCATCTTTAAATAATTTTGTAGCATGGTGACAAGTTTTCCCTGCCAACCGCAATGGCTGTGCCATGCCATATACCTGCCTGTCTATCAATTTTTTATAAATAATTATTTTTTTATTGTAAAATCACAAATGTCCGTTTTCGGACGTGGGGTGTGCGGTTTGGTGGCAGGGACGGGGAGTTTTTTTTTGGGGAAGGAGCTTTGGCAAGCTTATAATTGACAGCGATATATTGTTGAAAAATAATATCTTTAGAACTATCCGGTTTTTGAAAAAAAACCGACCTTAGCAGATATACGCAGTTCCGCTTTTTTTAGCGAAATTGGCGTATATCCGAGATGGGGATGTGTGTAATATTATGGATGTACTGTTGTTCACTTCCATTAAGAAAAAAATAAATGACAAAAAACCTGCTGATACTGATAATTCTAATAATTGGAAATGGATGCCAAAAATCCGAACCAATAGAAATTCAATCTATCATCGGGGAATTTTATAGCATTGAAGATTCTGAAGATTATAGTCACCTTGAATTGAGAGAAGATGGAACGTTTCATTTTGACCAAGCCAAAAACTATAGTTGTGATATTTGGGGACACTTTTATGGAAATTGGGAAATCAAAAAAAATAAAATAGTTCTTTTCGAGGGAATAGATTTGGACTCAATAATTGAAGTTAAATCAAGCGAAAATTTAGAATCAGATACGTTGAAAATTATATTTAACGATGAATTTTTGAGTGAATTTTCAGACATTAAAGTAAGAATTGGTCTCGATTCGATTGATGCAGAGATAAAAGATAATCAAATAATATTCGACAAATTCGCTTATTGCACTCGGGAGAAAATATTTGAATACTCGATGAAAGAAAAAGAATCTACATACAGATATTATCCATTAGAGCTGAATATCAGAGATGGCGAATATTTTTACATTAGACATTATATTTTAAGCGATGACGAAATTCGAATTGGATTGGGCGACTTCAAGAGAGAAAACGGTAAAAGGAATAAGTTAATCGAATACAAAATGATAAATGAAGAATTGGTATCAAAAAGTTGTTCAAATTGGATAAATAAACACAGATTGGAAAGAGAAAAAATTAAAGAAAAATGAAAACGGAAGTGCAAAACGGCAATAGCCCCTGTGCGGGCAAACTACGCATACTCCAGACGTCAGACTGTGAAAAAACCTCGACATTCACAATCCTGACAATTAAATATTTGGAAACGGGATTTGTTCTCAGGTTAATCGGAACATTATTTTGTGTGCCTGTATTTTATGTTTGATTGGTTCTGGATTTAAAAATTGGATTTAGGTTTTTCACGGACCGCCGTTCTGCCTCATAAAAGAAAAAAAAATGAACAAACAAGTAATGATATTTCTGATTTTTGGACTAAGTATAGTAATCTCTTGCACACAAAAAGAAAGTCCTCAGATTTCTGATGTCCAAGTTTGGAAACTTGGTTGGCGAATGATAGCAAGTTCAATGGAAGAAAACTACGAGCTTGCAAATCTGCAATTTGATTCATTAAGAAATATTTCTAAAGAAATCGACAGGAAATATCTCGTTACAGGACTTGAAGCAAAGAATAAACTTGGTAAACTTGAGGAAATAATCGAAATACTGAATGCTCAAAATAAAGATATGATGCAAGAAATTTGCACAAAACAATTTTTAACAAAAATGAAGCCTTGTGAAGGAGTATCAATCGAAGAAGTAGAGAATAAAGGGCTGCAAATAGAATTAATAAAAATGTATGTTGATGACCAGGCGGCAAGAGATAATTTAATGCAAGACATTATTAGCAAATATAATATTGACTCAACACAAATAACCAAAAATGGAGGCGTGCTGGTCGACGAGCGAAATAGAAATAAGCTAAAAGAAATCTTTGAAGAACATGGTTTCCCTACCAGAAGATTAGTTGGAAAGGATGCTATGCAGGGAATATTTTTAATGATCCAGCATAGTGACGGAGATAGAGAATGGCAGAAATCTCAACTTGCTAACATAGAAAGGGCGGTAAAAAATGGAGATTTGGATGGTCAAACTTATGCCTACCTGTATGACAGGATTAAAGTGAATAGTGGAGAGAAACAGTTATATGGAACTCAATTTGAAAAAGTTGACCCAATAAACAAAACCGTAGAATTGGCTGAAACAGAAGAAATAGAAAACTTGGATAAGCGAAGAATGGAAATTGGAATGATGCCAATAGAAATGTATAAAGCCTTTATGCTCAAAAATTTATAAATAAGAATACGAGGCAGAACAAAGACTATGATGTTTATGCCTCCTATACGTCGGCACTGTACATAGCCAAACCGTCAGACTGTGAAAAAACCTCGACATTCAAAAACCTGACAATTGAATATTTGGCAACGGGATTTGTGTTCAGGTTAATAGGAACATTATTTTGTGCGCCTGCATTTTATGTTTGATTAGTTATGGGTTTAAAAATTGGATTTAGTTTTTGCACGGACTACCGTTCTGCCTCATAAAAGAAAAAAAAATGAACAAACAAGTAATGATATTTCTGATTTTTGGACTAAGAATAGTAATCTCTTGCACACAAAAAGACAGTCCTCAGATTTCTGATGTCCAAGTTTGGAAACTTGGTTGGCGAATGATAGCAAGTTCTTAAATTCAATGCTGCTGTAAATACTGCAATATCATCCATGCCGCAAATTACCAAAACCCACTATACAAGGCGGAGAACCAAATAAAATAATAAAGCGGCAAAGGACGAATGCAAAGTTCGCCTCCTTGCCCTTCCAAAAGCGGGGGGATTTGCCACGGGCATCCTTAGGACCTTTGGGATATTCCCCCGCTTTCGGAAGGGCAAGGAGCCAGGCGAACAGGTCTGGTCATCTGCCATGGACAATTAATGGTACAATAAGCTATTTCTCCAAATGATCCTGTACCACGCTGACCAACAGCGGGTTGACCTCCAACTGCTCGGCGATCTTTTTTACATCTGCGTTCTTTTTTTTGAGCAGGGCGGTGATCTGGGCTTCTTTGGTGAGTTGTTCTTTGATGCCTGTCACATATTCAATGGGGATTTCAAGAAACCCGGCAATGACTGAGGCATCGAAGCCTTTTTTAGACATGTTGCGGATGGCAATGATGGCTTTTTCTTCCTTGCCTATTTCCTTGCCTATTTCCTTGCCTATTTCTTGACCTTCTTCACGGCCGTTGATATAAAGGATGTCGTCTTCATATGCTTTGTAATCCATGATCGTATTTATTATTTTGACTGTCTTGGCTCGCAAGTTACGTTTTCTGGAAAGCATTACCAATTGGTTGATAAATTTTTTGGTGGCCATCGGATCGCCCGCCAATTGTACCAGCCGCTCGATGATCATCCGGATCAGTTCACCAGCATCGGTCTCTTCCGGGTCGGCAAGGATGGCAAAAACGACCTCCTGTGGAGACTTCCCGTAGAGGAATTTTTTATAGCTGATGCGGCCTATGCAATGGACGGGGTAGCGGTAGGTGAAATGGGTGTGCTTGATCTCTCCTTTGATGTTTTTGGGCGTGCCGATTCCGAGGTAAAAGAGTTCCTGCTGTATCTCCATCCGATAGATTTTGCCGCCAATGCCGAGGTATTCTTCCATCCGCCAGTCCATGCTCTCCAAGTCCTGCCCCTCGAACTCAAAATGGAGCAACCGCCCGCCGGGCGAGCGTTCGTCAAAAATTTTCATGAAAAAATCGGGCTCCTTTTCGAGGGTGGTCTGCAGCTTCACCTGCGGCAGGGCTTCCAACCGGAAGTCCTTGTAGCCCAGCACGCTGCGGATCAGCGCGGGTATCAGTTCCCGTAGGTTTTCTTTAAAAATTTTGTCGTAGCTGTTCCCTTCTTCTTTGTTTTCGGGCGCTTTCTTTTTTGGCCCGTTCGTGCGTTTTGCCATAGTTGTTGGTTTTTTATGAAAAGCAAATATTGAGAAAACAAAGTTGTTACTCTATTGAAAATCAATCAGTTACTCCGGCGTCACATACGCCGCCGTAATCCCCCCGTCCACCAAAAACTCCGTGCCCGTCGTATAGCTCGATTCATCGGAGGCGAGGTACAGCGCCGCTTTCGCCATTTCTTCGGCTTCGCCAAACCGGCCCATCGGGACATGCACCAGCCGCCGCTGCTTTTTCGCCTCCGTGTCCAGGAATTTCATCAACAGCTCCGTGCGCAGCGGGCCCGGGGAAAGCGCATTTACCCGGATGTTTTCGCGGGCATGAATCACGGCGAGTTCGCGGGTCATGGACAGCACTGCGCCTTTGCTTGCCGTGTATGCCAATTGCGGCGTAGCCGCACCCAAATGCGCCACGAACGAAGCCGTGTTGATGATAGAACCACCGCCTGCCCGCCGCAATGCCGGGATGCCATATTTGCAGCCAAAAAACACCCCTTTCACATTGATGGCATAGGTGAGGTCGAAGATTCCTTCCTCGGTGGAAACGGCATCGCCGTCGTCGTTGTGCATGATGCCCGCATTGTTGAAAACAATGTGCAGGCCGCCGTATTTTTTTTCGGCAAAAGCCACCATCGCTTCGCAATCGGCAGCCTTGGAAACGTCGGCGTGGAAGTAGCTCGCCTCGCCGCCCGCTGCCTTGATTTGTCCGACGACCTCATGGCCTGCCGGCTCGTTGATGTCGGTGATGACGACCTTGGCGCCTTCCTTGGCAAAGAGGATGGCCGTTGCTTTTCCGATGCCGTTGCTGCCCCCGGTGATGAGGGCGGTTTTGTTATTTAATCTCATAAAATAATGGTTTGAATGGTTCAAATGGTTTGAATGGCTACGGCGTTTTATAAACCATTTAAGCCATTCAAACCGTTCAACCATTTATATCCTTTCAAAATACCGTTTCCGTTCCCAGTCCGTCACCGCAATCTGATGCGCCTCGATTTCTTTTTTATAAAAATGGGCGTAATGCGCCACCACCTCTTTGCCAAAGGTGCGCTTCGCAAATCTGCTGTTCTCGAAATGGGCAACCGCCTCTTTCAAAGTATAAGGTACGCGCGGCAGGTGTTTGGCCTCGTAAATGTCGCCCGTAAAAATCCGGGGCGGCTCGGTCTTGTTTTTGATGCCGTCGAGACCAGAGGCGAGGGAGGCGGCAAAGGCGAGGTAGGGGTTGCAGTCGGCGCCGGGGATGCGGCACTCGATGCGGAGGCTGCTGCCCCTGCCGACCACCCGGAAACCCGCCGTCCGGTTGTCGTAGCTCCAGGCGATGCGGGTGGGCGCCCAAGAGCCGTCTTCGTACCTTTTGTACGAGTTGATGGTGGGGGCATAAAAGGGCATCACGTCGTTGACATGCGCCATCCAACCGCCTAAAAACCAGCGGAATATGTCCGAACCCATCACTGGGCCGAATTTTTTATTTCCCGCAAAAATGTTCTCTCCGTCCTTCCACAGGCTCATGTGGATATGGCAGCTTGAACCGGCCTGCCCCTCTTTGTACTTGGCCATAAATGTGACCGAGATGCCCATGCTGTCGGCCAGTTCTTTCAGGCATTGTTTGAACACGACATGGCGGTCGGACATCTCCAATACCTCGGCATAGCGCACGTTGAGTTCGTGCTGACCAAGCCCCCATTCGCCTTTTGAATTTTCCACTGGCACCCCCGAATTTTTCAGGTGGCGGCGGGCGGCAGCGGTAAAATTTTCCGTCCGCGTACCCTGCATGATGTGGTAATCTTCGAGGTACCAACCGACGGGGCGGAGGTCGTGGAAGTGCTTTTCATGCGCCTCTCGGTAGCTGTTTTCAAAAACATAATATTCCAGTTCGGAAGCGGCAAAGCACCCGTAGCCTGCCCGCTTCGCGGCCCTTATTTGTTTTTGTAAAATAGAGCGGGGAGCTTCGGCAATGGGCTTGTGCGTCTTTTCATTTTTGAGGTCGCATAGCACGAGCGCTGTTTTATCCAGCCACGTTGCTTCCCGCAAAGTGGTCAGGTCGGGCAGGAGGTGGAAGTCGCCGTAGCCGAGTTCCCAATTCGCAAACCGGAAGCCGGGGATGGGCTCCATTTCCATGTCGGTGGTGAGGAGGTAGTCGCAGGCGTGGGTGCCGGCCTGCACGGCACTTTCGAGGAAAAATTCCGCATCGAAGCGCTTGCCTGCGAGACGGCCGTAGTGGTCGGTGAAGGCGACGACGATGGTTTCGATTTCGTCGAACTGGACTTTTTGCTGGAGTTCGGGGAGGGTGAGTTTGCCTTTTGTTGTCATTGGAAAGTGCATTGTTTTAAAACAATGCAAGGATAGGAAAAATGGGGAAATAATTTTTTGGGATGGCCTGTCAAAGGTACGCTGCCGCCCCGGAAACGCTGGGCTTGATTTTTTTCAACGCAGGGGTTTTAAATTTTTTCAACGCAATGATTTTCTTTTTTTTCAACGCAAGGCCGCGAGGGCGCGAGGGTGCGCAAGGGGCTTAATTTTTTTTTCAACGCAAGGCCGCAAGGCCGCAAGGAAACGCAAGGGGCTAAAAACCTGACCTAACTTTGCGTTCCCTTGCGGCCTTGCGGCCTCGCGTTGAAAAAAAAGAAAATCATTGCGTTGAAAAAAAAATTAAAACCCCTTGCGTACCCTCGCGACCTCGCGGCCTCGCGTTGAAAAAAAAATTAAACCATTGCGTTCAAAAAAATCAAGCCCCTTGCGTACCGGGATTGACAAGTTATTTATTGCGAAGGGTCTTGATCTTCTTCCTTTTCTTCTTCTCCCTTGTCAGCAGGAGCGGAAGTGCTGTCAATGGAGCCGATGACGGTGGATTCGACCTTGGTGAATTTTACGGTGAAAAGGTCGAATACATCGGAGAGCAGGCGGAGCGCCTCCAAAGTATCGAAAACGTTTTTTTTCAGGCTGCCGGGCATTTCGCCCTGCGGCCGGAGCTGTTGGAACTGGTTTTCCAAGTGCCGTTTCAAGGCCTCGGCCTCCTGGTTTGTGGACTGTTTTTTTTCGTTCATTTTTCCAGTTTTTTGAAAAGTTCGGCGAGGCGGTCGCGGCTGCGTTTGAGCCTCATTTTGACGGCGCTTTCGCCGATGCCCATTGCCCCGGCCATCTGCTTGACGGACAGCCCCTCTTGGTAGCGCAACAGGAGGACAAGCCGCTCTGTGTCAGTGAGTTGTCCGATGAGTTGTTCGAGTTGCAAGAGGCGGAGCTCGAGCAAATATTTGTGTTCGGCTTCTATTTCTTCGTCGGGGAGGTCAAGTTCTTCGAGGTCTTCGGGCTGCAGCCTTTTTTGCTTTTTGAGAAAATTGATGCAGTGGTTGTAAACCATCGAGAAGAGCCAGCCCCTGAAGGCCCCTTCGCCCCGGTACTTGCTCAGGCTGAGAAACATTTTCACGAGGATGTCGTGGGTAAGGTCTTTGGCCGTGTCGCTGTCTTTGACCAGTCCGAGACATTTGAAATAGACCTTTTCGGCATACCGGCCATAGAGTTCTTCTTGTGCAAGCAACTGCTTTTTGGGGTCGGTCTCGCCGAGGATGGCCCTCACCAATTGCTGATCGGTAAGCTGGTCGAGCCCGGTAGGTTTGTTTTTTAAAAAAATCATTTATTGGTGGCCAAAGGGGCTAAAGTTGTCAACTTTTGAAAAGTTGACAACTTTCACGACCCTGTGCTAGAGGACAAAGGAAGATTACTTTGGTCACACCTTTTATACCTTTGCAAAAATTTCCCAGATGAAAAAAGTACCGCCTTTCATTCTTTTCTTATTGCTGTGCAGCCCTCTACTGATAGCCCAAAAAACGGGCAACCAAGATACCCACCGCTATAAGATTTACAAAACAAAAGAAACGGTAAAAGTGGACGGCGTACTCGACGAAACGGTGTGGCAGTCCACTCCGAAGGTCGGCAAATTTTGGTACAGCTTCCCCGTTGACGACAGGGAGGTGGAGCAGGAATACCAGACGGAGGTGATGCTGACCTACGACGAGAAGAACATTTACATCGCCGCCATCTGCCACGGCGAGGGGCCTTTTGTCATCCCTTCGCTGAAAAGGGACAACCAACGGTTTTGGCGGGGCGATGTGTTCTCGGTGGTCTTTGATGCGGTCAACGAAAGGACCAATGCGGCGGGCTTCGCCACCAACCCGGCGGGGGTGCAGCACGAGACCCTCATCGGCGCCAACACGGGCACGAGGGGAGGACGCCGTGGCGGCAGCAGCGGCTTCAACACGGCTTGGGACAATAAGTGGCGCTGCAATTCCAAACAATTTGCGGACAGGTGGACCACCGAAATGGCCATCCCTTTTAAGTCCCTGAAATACGGCAACAAAAAAACCTGGGGCATGAACTTCGTGCGTGGCGTTTCCAAAACCAATTCGTGGCATACATGGGCGCCCGTGCCGGTCCAATTTACGGGCGTTGACCTCGGCTATACGGGCGCCCTTGTCTGGGAGGAAACGCCGCCGAAGGCAAAAAGCAATATCTCCGTGATACCTTATACGCTCGGCTCTGTTTTTAAAAATATCGAGGACGGGGAGGCTGCCGAAAAGGATTTCCGCATCGGCGGCGACGCCAAAATTGCCATCGGCTCGAACCTGAACCTAGACCTGACCCTAAACCCCGATTTTTCGCAAGTGGATGTGGACGAGCAAGTGACCAACCTCTCGACGGTGAATATACGCTTCCCCGAAAAGCGGCTCTTTTTTTTGGAAAACAGCGATATATTTTCTGAATTTGGCATCCCGCCGATGCGGCCTTTTTTTAGCCGGAAAATAGGTTTGGACGAAGACGGAAATGCGATCCCTATATTGTACGGCGCGCGCCTCAGCGGCAATATGAACAAAGATTTGAGGGTCGGCCTGATGAATTTGCAGACAAAACAGGAGGGCAGTGTGCCGGGCAATAATTATACGGCCCTGGCATTTAACCAACGCCTGTTTGGGCGCACCGTGGCCAAAGCATATTTCCAAAACAGGCAGGCATATATTGACGACAGTTTTTCTTCCGTTGACTATAACCGGGCAATGGGAGGGGAAATAGAATACCGCTCATTGGACGGCTCATTGCGCACTAATTTTGGCTACGGCATTTCTATGACCGACGGCGTGAGCGATAAAAATAAATTATACCACGGCATTGTTTCTTTTAACAATAAAAATATTTCCTTTTATACCAACCTCATGGGCGTCGGTTCCAATTATGTGCCGGACATGGGTTTTATGAGCTGGCTCAACCATTATGATTCGGAAACGGAAACCGACCACAGCATCGGTTATACCCACGGGTTTACGGCCTGCTCTTATACTATATATCCCGAAAATAAAAAGATTAATTCGCACCGTATTGGGTTCAGGAATGTTTTGGATTTTACGAACGACGGGAGCGACTTTTTTAAGTTGGTTTTGGCGGGCACCTATAATATCAGTTTTGCCAATTCCAGTTCTATTGAAATGGAATTAGAACGGCAATATGGGGAACTGTTTTTTCCTTTTGCTTTTACGGACGAAACGCCGCTCCCTGCCGATGAATATAATTGGACTTTTATTGGCGCGACTTACCGGTCGGACAGGAGAAAAGCCTTTTTTTACCGCGCCGGGTACTCTACATGATAAAACTTAAAAACCATAATATGATGGTAGAGAAGATGCCAATTTAGGCGGAAGAATAAAAAAAGAGGCTTATTTTTGTAGTGTCAAAAAATCTAAAAAACAAGCCTCATATGAAAAAAGAAGTTATTTCAAA
>DROJ01000374.1 GCA_011321935.1 Bacteroidota bacterium
CCTTGAACCCATTGTTTTTGGAAAATATATAAACCCGGGCACGCATATTGACCTCGTGGGCAGCTATAAAAAAGACATGCGGGAGGCGGACGATGATTTAATAAAAAGGTCAAACGTTTATATTGACAACCCCGCTGCAGTGCAAGAATGCGGCGACATTTATTGGCCAATAAAAAAGGGTATTTTAAAAGAAAAAAATATAAAAGGTACGCTCGCTGATTTGGCAAATAGAAAATGCGCAGGCCGGAAAAACAATGGTGAAATAACGCTTTTTAAATCGGTAGGCTTTGCGTTGGAGGATTTAGCGGCAGCGGAATATTTGTTTGAAAAAATAGATAGTTGATTGCTTTCTCCGTGCCCTTCTGACAGAGGGGGAATTAATTCCCCCGCCCCCGCGCGACGATTTTATTTTTTGAAAATATTTTTCAGTTCCAGTTCAAATCCTTTTAATACAGTCGAAGTGATTTTTTCGTCTTCTAATCCAAAGGCATGTAATTGGTATTTACCATTAATCAGGGCAAATACTTCGATTGATTTGTAGTTGGGGTCAACCAGCCAATATTCCTTCACGCCATGTTTTTCGTAAAGGTCTTTTTTCTCGAACCGGTCTATTTTAAAAGAAGAAGGGGACAAGATTTCAACAACCATATCGGGTGCGCCCTTGATGCCCCAAACGGGGTCGTACTTGTCGTTGTTCTTTTTGCTCAGGAAAAGGATGTCGGGCTGTGGTACATCACTGTCAGATAGTACCACTGAAGTTGGGGCGCTAAAAATTTTGCCTAAATCGTTTTGATTGACAAACAGGTACAACTGTCCAAATATTTCGCCATGGATCAATTGATGTTTTCCGGAGGGTGCGTTTCTTCTCACGAGTATGCCATTTAAAAGTTCATATGAATAGTCAGCATTGTCGGGCAGTTCCAGCCCGAAAAATTCTTCGGCCATCATCTTTTTTTCAAGTACTTCCATGCTATAAATTTTATCAGAAACTCAAATTTACGAAAAAATATTTTACCACCCCCCGTCAAAATACCGCTTCGGAGCTATGTCCCTATTCTTTTTCTTTTTGCGCCGGTGCTTCTTTTTTCTCCTCTTTTTTAGTTTCCTTTTAAATTTTTTTGGGATATCGGATTGATAGGCCATTCTCGGCACAAATGACTTTCGGGTGATGGGCGACCAATATTGCGGCAGGCTATAAAGGGCCGCTCCAGCACTTGGCCGCTCCGCATATGCCACCACCTCCGTTTGGCAAAGCGTTTCTTTCAGTGCAGTGGCGAGCGGTGTTTTTTCAATAGTGCCGGGGTGTTTTTTATTTTCAAAATAATCGCCAGTAATGTCCCAGACAATAGCGCCTGCCAGGTTGTTGTCCAAAATATATTGCGCCTTTTTTTTAATGGAACGTTCGTCCTCGAAAGTGACAAAGGTGTGCGATTTTTTTCCTTTCAGGTAAGGCACTTCTGCATATTCGTCCCAGCGGTAATTGAATTTATTTATGCTGGCCGATATATTGTAATAATTAGGTGTGCCTTTGTCTTTTGAAAATATTTTGGTGTCTGTTTTTCTATAAGAAGCAACATGTATATCTGCCTTTCCTTTGGTTATTTGGGTTCTGCCAAAAAAGGCGAGGCCGATATTTATTTTATAAGAAGGCACATGATAGGTAGCCATTAAACGGCGGATAGAACTGTCGAGGTCATAGCCCTCCACACCTCTTTTTGGAGCATATAGGGGAGAGTGGTGATTGGTGCGGCTTGGGCGGCTGCCATAAAAATCATAGGTCATAATATTGATATGGTCGAGCAGGGGACTTACCTTTTCCCACTCTATATTGGCCATGTGCGATGCGCCCGCGCCAAAATCGGCAGTGAGCAATAATTGTTTGCCCGACTGTTTTTCCAAAATATCAAAAACCCGTTTTATATCCGCAATCAATAAAGTAAAATTTTCTTTATCGGCGGCTTTTCCTTTTTGCGTTTTATATCCCGGATATTCCCAATCTATATCAATGCCGTCAATATTATATATCCTGATCAGTTCGCCGCAATTTCGCGCAAAGCGCTGCCGTTTTTTTTCGCTTGCGGCAATAATTGAAAAATTTTCCGACATCGTCCACCCGCCGATAGAGATGAGGACTTTTACGCCATTTTGGTGCGCCTTGTTTACCAGCGAAGTATTTGCAACATGCCACCGGGAAACAATCTTTTTATTTTTTCGATACGCCTTCGGTGCCGCCTCGTTTATTTTTCCGAGCAATATTGTTTTATCGGCAAGCGGGTCAAAAAGAGAAATAGCGCCGTCTTTTTCCGGCGAAAAAAATGCGTAATTAATGACCGTATATTTACTGTAATCAATAGTGGAAGGATTGACGAGCCGCCCCCGGTCGTACCATTTCCAACTCGGATAAAAAGCAACAACTTCGCGGCAAGGTTGCGCCAGCAAAAAAGAAGAAGTTAATAGCAGTAGGAAGAGGTGCAGCAGTTTAGTTGGCATTGGAAAAAGAAGTTTCATTTGCTGTTGGCTATTTGCTATTAGCCAACAGCAAATAGTGGTACAAATCGTAATTAACTAACCATTTAGTTTTTGGTTAAATGCCACATTATCAGGGATATGGCGGACTAATCACTAGTCAACTAATTACTAATCACTGCAATAGCTTTTAGCGCACCGGCAAAACGGTATATCCTTCTTTACGCAATAATGCGACCACTCCCGTTTCGCCGCCCAAGTGGCCTGCGCCGACGGCAAAAAAGGTGGGTTGTTCGAGCATCATTTTGCCCATCACGGGTATCCAGTTTTTGTTGCGGGCAGTGAGCAGCAGGTCTTCGTACTCGCCGACGCCTTCCTCCTCGCCCATCATGTTGGCCATGCCGCTGATGTCCTGTTTTTTATATAGCTCCACCATTTTGGCAAACTCCTCGTCGCCGGCATCGGCAGACTTGATGCTTTCCACCAACATCTTCGCTTGGGCATCATATGGGATGCTGTCGAAGACACTCATTTGGAATTCCATTGTTTCCAGTCCGCCCATTTCTTTTTCGTCTTTTTGGGCGAGTTCCATGATCTCCATTTCATAAGAAAGCATCTCGCCCGAACTCATGGACGTGGGCGACATGTCCCCCGAAGCGAGCACGGTGAGGAACATCGGCTTGATGCGTTCGAGCATAAAAAGCGGCAGGCCGATTTCATTAAAATGATCGCTCACCACTTTGTAGTCTTCGTCGTTGAGCAGGTCGCGGAGGGTTTTCCCGTCGTCCATGAATGCCTTCATGAGCAGTCCCATTTGGGCACTCAAATCGGTCATTTCTTCCATGTTGATCTCGAAGGTGACCATCTTCGCCCGGTCAATGAATGCCCTCGTGCTGTCGGTGAGGAAGAAGTCGTCTTTGCCGATGAGGTGGATGGTGCCGTAAAGCCAAGATGGGCTTTGGAGGCCGTTTCCCGTGATTTCCCAGAGCAGGGAATTTTCGTTTTTGGTAGGGGCGAGAGAGGTTTCCGCTTCCGCTTTTTTTGCATCTGCTTGCGCAAATACAGTATTGAACAAAAAGGTGAAAGCGAACAGTAAGGTGAAAAGGTATTTCATTGATTTAGATTTTTTTACAAGGTTCGTTTCCCGCAAAGTCCCGCAAAGGATTCGCTAAGTCTCGCAAAGCGAGGCGAGTACAGGTCTAACTTTGCGGGAAACGAACCTATAAAGTGATCGTGCTTTATACTCGACCATTATAGGTTTTGTGCATTTGCCCTCGCCAGCCCCCAGCCCCAGAAGGGGAGAATCCACCCCCATTGCACAAAACCTATAATGGTCGAGTATAATACAATCGTTACGTTTAATTTAAGATGGGTGAACAGTGCGTAGTTAGTTCCTTTAAACGAGAAAAGGGCATGGCTTTTCCCACACCCTTTTCCTATAAAAAACCAGAGTTTGAAAACCAGAGTTTGAGAGAATGAGAGTTTGAGAGCAGTATCGAGAAGGGACTCTTTGGCTTCTCGAACGAGTACCAAAGAGTCCCTTCTCGATACTGCTCTCTCCAAAGGAGTCCTGCGGACAAACTCTCAAACTCTCATTCTCTCAAACTCTCGTTTAATCGCGTCCCGACAAAATAGCGAGCAGCCGCAAAATTTCGATATACAGCCACACCAGGGTTATCAACAAACCCATCGCAGCGAACCACTCCATATATTTAGGTGCGCCAAATTGTTCGCCTTTTTCAAAATAATCAAAGTCGAGCAAGAGGTTGAGTGCTGCCACGCCGATGATGACCACGCTGATGCCGATGCCCATCGTCCCGCCTTCGTGGAGGAAGGGGACGTTCATGCCGAACATGCCAAGTATCCAACTCATTAAGTAAACAAGGAAGATTGCTCCCGTCGCCATAATCACGCCCGTCCTGAAATTTTTGGTGACTTTGATGAGGCCCGTTTTATAAATAAAAAGCATCATAAAAAGCACGGCAAAGGTTAAGGTGACCGCGTGGAAAATAATGCCGCCGCCAAATGCCGACGCATATAACGCAGTGATGGCCCCCACAAAAAGACCTTCCAATGCTGCATATGCCGGTGCCAATGTCGGTGAAAGATGCCTTTTAAAAGAGGCGATCAATACAACGACGAGACCTCCGATTGCCCCGCCCCACATAAACAAGGGGCTGGGATTGGTGTAACTATAAAGGCTCGTCAGGAGCATGATGCCAAAGAGGATGAACGATTTGTTGACCGCTCCCGCGGTGCTCATTTTTTCGGAAACAATATGTGCGCCCGTCATGTTGGCGTCGAGTACTTCCCGCGAACTGTCGCGGAAGGATTCTTCTTTCAAGAAGGGGTTGCTAGAGGTGGTGAACCTGTTTTTTAATGCCATGATAATGGTTTTGTGAAATGATTGTTTTTGGTTTTCCGGTGCAGCGGTTTAAAGGTGTACCGGCTGCGCCAAAGAACCAAATGCTCAAACTTGTGTTTTTTCAAGTTGCAATTTTAAACAAAAATAAGGAGCAAAAGATGTGTTGCTTAGGTTTTGTGCAAAGTTTGTATTTTTGGGGAAAAGAATAAAAAATGTCTAAACCATTAGTAAAACAACCGTTCAGCAACATGCAACTTGAATTGCTAAAACTTTATTCCAGAAATGTTACCGATCAGGAACTCCTTTTGATAAGGGATATTCTTGCTCAATTTTTTGCAGATGAAGCTACGAGAAAGGCAGACAAAGTTTGGGATGAAAAGGGTTTTGATGCCAAAACTTTGCTCAAAAAACATAGACGTAGAACTTATCTTGACAACCTTGTTTTTTAATTGCTTAGAATTATGAAATTCAAAAGAATAACAATTGACCCAGCCCAGATGGATGGCGTTCCATGTATTCGCCATATGCGTATTCCCGTGGCTACTGTCCTCAATATGATCGCAAAAGATATTTCAAAGAAAGATATTTTGAAATATTACCCTGATCTGGAAAGCGGGGATATTGATGAAGCATTACTATTTTCAGTGTAAACCTATCTCTCAATTTTCTAAAGAATTTTCCTATCTATTGTTAATCTCAAACGGCAAAAACCATTCAACCATTTAGCCGTCCAACCATTTAATTCTTCCCGATGCCCACATTCAAATTAGATTCCGAATACACACCCACCGGCGACCAGCCGCAGGCCATCCGCAAACTCGTGGACGGCGTAAAAAACAACGAGCTGGCGCAGGTGCTTCTCGGCGTTACCGGTTCTGGAAAAACCTTCACGATGGCCAACGTCATTGCGCAGCTCGACCGGCCGGTACTGGTGCTGACCCATAATAAAACTCTGACGGCGCAGCTTTACGGAGAGTTCTGCCAATTTTTTCCCGACAATGCGGTGGAGTACTTTGTCAGTTATTACGACTACTACCAGCCGGAGGCCTACCTCTCCGTCAGCGACACCTATATAGAGAAGGATTTGAGCATCAATGAGGAGGTGGACAAACTGCGGTTGCGGGCGACCTCCTCCTTGCTTTCGGGGCGGCGCGATGTCATCATCGTGGCCTCTGTTTCGTGCATTTATGGCATGGGCAACCCCGAGGATTTCAAAGGCGGCATCATCCGCATCCACGAGGGGCAGCGGGTTTCCCGCAACGTTTTTTTATATAAAATGGTCGAGATACTTTACTCGCGCACCGAGCATGATTTCAAGCGGGCGACCTTCCGCGTGCGCGGCGACACCGTTGACATCAACCTGCCATATGTGGAATACGGCTACCGGGTCACTTTTTTTGGCGACGAAATAGAGAGCATCGAAATGCTGGAAATAGCGAGCGGCAAACGCATCGAACGCCTTAAAAACGCCGCTATTTTTCCCGCCAATCTATACGTCGCGCCCAAAGAACGGATGGGCGAAATACTCCGCGACATCGAGGACGAGATGTTTGCGCAGGTAAAATATTTTGAGAGCGAACAGCGCCACCTCGAAGCCAAGCGCATCAAGGAGCGCACCATGTTCGACCTCGAAATGATGCGCGAACTCGGCTACTGCAACGGCGTCGAAAACTACTCCCGTTTCTTTGACGGACGCAAGCCCGGCACCCGTCCCTTCTGCCTGCTCGACTATTTTCCCGACGACTATTTGATGATGATAGACGAGAGCCACGTTACCATTCCGCAGGTGCGGGGCATGTGGGGCGGCGACCGCGCCCGCAAGCTCAACCTCGTCAATTGGGGCTTCCGGCTGCCTTCGGCAATGGACAACCGCCCGCTGAATTTCAACGAATTTGAGAGCTTGATAAACCAGGTCGTTTTTGTGAGCGCCACCCCCGGCGATTATGAACTGGAACAAACGGGCGGTCTCATCGTGGAGCAGATCATCCGTCCGACGGGGCTGCTCGACCCGCCTATCGAGGTGCGCCCCAGCCTCAACCAAATTGATGATTTACTGGAAGAAATTGACGAGCGGATAAAAAAGAACGAGCGGGTACTCGTCACCACATTGACCAAGCGCATGTCGGAGGAACTGGCAAAATATTTCACCAAACTCGACCTCAAGGTGCGCTATATCCACTCCGAAGTGGAGACGCTGGAACGGGTCGAAATTTTGCGCGACCTCCGCCTCGGCGAGTTCGATGTGCTGATCGGGGTCAACCTGCTGCGGGAGGGGCTCGACCTGCCGGAAGTCTCCCTCGTTGCCATCCTCGATGCCGATAAAGAGGGCTTCCTCCGCAACGACCGCTCCCTCACGCAGACAGCAGGGCGTGCCGCCCGAAATGTCAACGGCCTCGTTATTTTTTATGCCGACAAGGTGACTGGCTCGATGCAAAAAACCATTGACGAGACCAACCGCCGCCGGGCCATCCAGATGGCCTACAACGAGAAGCACCTCATCATCCCGAAAACAATGGCCAAGACCCGCGAGGAAATCCTCGCCCGTCAATCTGTGCTTGATGTGCGCGGCAAAAAGAAATATTATATCGAGCCGGAAGCGCCCAGTATCGCCGCCGACCCGGTGGTAGCCTACCTCAGCCGCGACCAGATCGAACGCATGGTAAAAGAGACGGAACAGAAAATGAAAAAGGCCGCGAAGGAATTGGATTTTATTACGGCGGCGCAGTTGAGGGATGAATTGTTTGCGCTGAAAGAGAAGTTGAAGGGGGTGGGTTAGTTTATGTCTTAGGGCTTTGCCCCAAGTTGGTATATGCCGTCCCTTCAGGGCTTTTAGTTTTTTTTTGAATACCTACTTTTTTGTAAAAAATACTAACTCAGGTTAGTGCCGATGAAATAAGCAATTTTGGGAAAACCATAGCCCGGACAACATTCACCGCTATTTATTATCTTTGTAAAAACTTCGTTCATATGATAGCGACAACTGCTGCGCAAGACCAAATAGCTACCTTTATTGCCGATGCCATCCCTGACCGGATATTGGCTTTTAAATTTTCTGCAAGCGTCCAGAAACGTATCCGGGTTTTGGTAAATAAAAACAAAGAAGGCAATATATCGAAAGAGGAAAAAAAGGAACTGGAACGCTACCTGCTTTATGATAACCTGATTGGCTTGGCGAAGGCTCGGGCTAGTATGCAAATAGCTGGAAGCCATCAGTTAACTTCTTAAAAAAATAAACCTTTTGATCCATGAAAACATTTTTTATTATTTTAATCATCCCTTTTCTTTTGACGCAATGTATTACCGACAATAATCGAAGTGAAGCGCTTGTTCCGATTGAGCAAAAAAATAAAAATATTAGTAATAAATTTGAAATCAATACTAACCAGTTATCTTATGTGATAGCAATAACAGAAAGTGGTAAATTGGCCGAAACTAAGAAGTATATAAAAGGGTTCAATCTCAATAGTGGATACGAAAAATTAAGGATGAACAATATCTATCTCGGCACAGGTGAGGACAAACTGTCAATAGTAGCCATACGAAGATTCGAGAATATAGAGAGCGCACAGAACTATTGCAAAATATATAAAGGCAAAGCAAACTATAAACCTATATCGTATATTTTACCAATTTCACAAAACAATTATAGGAGGTTGTTAAAGAATAAAAATTTTGAAAAATATAGAATGTTTTACAAAAAATACATTGCGTTATGAATGAGCCAAATTAGGAGGTGATTTGAAATCACCTCCTAATTTCAAAGCTGCTATTTTTTACCCCGTCTTCTTCACATACTTAGTAATTATCACAATCTGCTGCCCGTTCACCTTCCCCTCGATATGTTCCGGGTTGTCATGCACCAAACGGATATTGCGCACCGCCGCACCGCGCTTGGCCGTAAAGCTCGTACCCCTCACGTCGAGGTCTTTGATGAGTACCACTGAGTCGCCTGCCTGCAGCACTACTCCATTGCTGTCCTTGTGGACAAAGACTTCCTCTTCTTCGTCGGCCTCGCCGGTTTTTGCCCATTCCAGGGTTTCGTCGTCGAGGTAGAGCATGTCCAGTAAATCAAGGGGCCAGCCCTCTCCTCGCAGGCGGTTGAGCATGCGGTAGGCCAATACTTTTACGGCGGGCACTTCGCTCCACATACTTTCGTTGAGGCAGCGCCAATGCTTGGCGTTTACCTTTTCGGGGTCTTCTATTTGGCCCAGGCAATTGGCGCAGAGGAGGGCGCTGTCGTCGAGGTTTTCCGATGTTTTTGGGGGGACGGTATATACCTTTAAATTTTCTGCTGCGCCGCAAAGTTCGCAGGCGGAATTACTGCGTTCGAGGAGTTCTTTTTCTAAGCTCATTTCAGGAATTGATTGATTGAATATTTTTAAAGGCGGCAAAGGTAGGATTATTAATCAGCCAATGAAAACCTGCTGCATAAAATAGGATTGCACACAGGTTGAACAGATTTAACTGATAGGAACTGATAAGTAATAATCTGTTTAAATCAGTTCGATCCGTTCAATCAGTGTCCAATCCTATATTTTTCAATAATAGACTTGTTCGGGTTTGATTTTCAGCCTTTTATAGCTAATTGATAATTTGCCAACCCTGCACATATTCCTATTATTTGATTTTTTAATTTATCACATTTTAACCGACACCTGTTTTTTAAAATTCGAAATTTTTTCAATCTA
>DROJ01000375.1 GCA_011321935.1 Bacteroidota bacterium
ATAACCTTCCGTTTATGCTTGTTCTTTTTAATGCAGGCTTCTTTAAAAAAATATCAAATAGAACCACTATGCTCTATTTTTTTGCATCGCCTGCATCAAAAATAACGTCGCCTAAATCGGAAGGTTATTATTCGCCGACCCCTTAGCGTGACTTTGCGGGAAATCCGTCATTCTGACTGGTTACTCTTTTTTATCAAGTCAATGATATGGTCAACCATCCGCTCTTGCTCCGACCACAATATAAAATGGTTTTTCCCTTCCAAAGTATCTATCAATACCCCGCTGCTGTTCAACAGCATTTTTTTTGCAAAACCGACATTGCCGAAGGGCACGAGTTGATCTTCCGTGCCATGCACCAAAGTCACCGGGCAGGTGATGTTTTTCCACAGCGGCAACATCTTTTCCAGTTCGCCCGGCAGCGGCAGTATTTCTTGGTTGCAGACCCTCGCCGCCGGGGGCAGCATCCACCTGAAAATGGCCCAGTCGAGCGGCTTTTGATACCACTTTTTGGGCTCCAGTTCGGGAGCGATAGAACCTGCCACTATCAGCAGTCCGTCCACCAGTTCGGGGCAGTCCATCGCCATGCGGGCAATGACGGGTGCGCCGAGGCTATGCCCCAAAAGGACGGTCCGCCGCTTTTTTTTGTTTTTTGAAAAATGGTGACCGATGACTGCCTTGAGCACTGCCGCCTGTTTCTCCAGCGACCGTTCAGCCACTCCAAAACCCGAGTAGCCATAGCCCGGCCGGTCAACCGCTATCACCTGCGCCACATCGGTCAGCCGCTGGTTTTTCAAAAAACCGACCATGTTGTTGGACGAGCCCGGTGCGCCGTGCACCAGCAATACCAACGGCAAGGTGTCGGCGCCAACATGGACATAGTGCATCGGCTGCCCTTCTGTTTCAAAAGAATGAAAATCGGGGGCGGCCTGCCCACTGTCCATGACCTGCTTTTTTATTTTGGCATCACTGCTGCGGAACTGCAAAAAATCCATCCGGCAGGTGCCGAACAGGCCGAGGAAGGCAATAATGGCAAAGTATCTTTTCTTCAATTTCATTTGTGAGGTGCAGGGGGAAAGGTTGATGAGGGTTTATAAAAGTTGATTGGATTTATCGGTTTTACAAACCTTCTACAAAGGACGGATAAATCAGCGAGAAGGGAAAGGGCTTTGTGGGTGGGCTGTCGGATTGTCGGGGTGAATTGTTGGGGAGGGGACATGGGCGTTTTTTTTAGGGGCAAAAAGTTATAAATTTGTTGGGTGTGCAATGGGCAAGCATCAAATGGATTATCAAAGAATGAACATCCGCCAAGTTGAATACAGCGGCATACAGCATCCAACGTGGGCTAAGTTTTGCGCTTTTAAGTTTTTACGATATGGCAAAAAAAAGAACGATCAATGTGCAGGGAATAGAGGTCCGGGTCCAAGATCATGGGCTTGGTGAATATACCTGTATTACGGATATTGCAAAGACAGTTGAACAACGGACCAATACCGTTATCCAAAACTGGATGCGCAACCGGGCGACCATCAATTTTCTGGGTTTTTGGGAAATAGAGAACAATGAAAATTTTAATGACATGGAATTTAATGTCATTAGAAATAGGTCTGGCGAAAATGCTTTTGTTATATCGCAAGGAGGTCGTAAAAATTGGAGACGAACTGGTGTTGAAAGGTTTTGACTTGACCATTCCGGCAGTGGATTTATTGGGGTAAATAAAAAGTGCCGGCAACAGCCGAGGAGAAATTGAAATTGGCAGCTTGAAAAAAACATCATACATGCCCGCTTGCGCAGGCCTTAGGAAAAGCCTTCTGCGCAAAAGCGATAAAGAAATCCGTTTTGTCAAGGTGAAAAATTACAAAGTGGCCTATTGGTTCACTGGCCAGGAAGTCATTATTTTGAGGGTTTACTATTCAAAAAGAAATCCATCAGATATATTGAAAGGATACTTGCAAGCCTCTCGCCTTCATTCAGTTCCTACCCTGCCCAATACAATTGAATAGGCGAAATGTTAAAGTTTTGTTCAACCGCAAATTTTCCCAAAAAATATTTTGGAATCTGTGTGTGTGTGTGTGTGTAGCTTTGCGTTTCAATACGTGAGAGCTATATATTAGAACGCCCGTTTTACGGAATCTACATATTTTAAATAAATGGGGAAAACGACGCTCCCCATAAAAAAAAATCAAAATAAAGTCAGGAATGACTCTCTAAAATATCGGCGGATAAATAAATTCAGCGTTCAGCTTTATTTATGGGTCTGCTGTCGCTAATCAGCTTGTCCAATTTGAGGCGCCAATGGTTGGACTATGGCCATCCGGTGTATTGCACAGGAGGGGCGGGGCTGTATTTTTCACTCATTTTATAATTCAATTAAATCCATTAAAGAGCATGTTGATGTTTTTTCACTCGAAATATAAACCCCCAACATGCCCTAACTGATTTTTCACTAAAATTACTGATTATGAAATTCAAGCAAATTTTGTTGACAATTGCAGCTGTTACTTTTCTTGTCGTTGGGTGCAAGAAGGATGAAAGTTCCTTATTAGAAAATCAAAGTGATCCGGTTTTGCCAAGATACTTCACGAATGCCCAGCTACAGCCAACTCAAGATGAGCTATCGGCTGCAAAACAGTTATTTGATTCACAAATAAATAACTTATCTACTATTGATGAAAGTGGCCCTGCATTGCATGTATGGAACAAGATACTTCCTGTATGGGATGAAGGTAAAATAGTTGATCTTTCGGATAGCCGGCTTGTCTTTATTCCGACAATCAATGGAATGAACAAGTCCAATTTACAAATAGTATATTCTAAAAATGAGGCTAATGAAGAGAATATGGCCATCATGGGTTTTTGGGAGGCATCTCCAGGCCAGTCTTATGATAATTTTAGCGGAAGTATTTTTGAAGTAAGCCGAAGCGGGTTTGTTAATAACGGGATAGAATTTAAAAATGGCAACATAACAGGTTTTTTCCGCAGTGAAAATATTTATGAAGAGAATGGAAACAATCTTGAGCCGGGAGGTGGCACGGAAGAACCTGCAATGCTAAATCTTAGCTGGCTGGATAGATGCTTATTATTGGAGTGTGAACTAAAAGGCCCCGATTGTGCATGTGAAATTGGTGTCGGATATCATGAAAATGAACATCCTTTATCTTATTATCCAGGACAAGGAGAAGATGCGTGGTGGAGTAAAGGTGAACCATATTATATAGTTAGTTGCGCAGGAAGCGATTGCTATAGTTGGAATCCTGATGCAGGGCCAACTGAAACAGATGCCGACGGCTCGGGCCTTGAAGAGGACGGACAGAACAATGGGGGAACCGAGGTGAGTGGTGGATCCGGAGACGGAAGCTCATATGGAGATTTGGACAATGACCTCACAAAGATTATTGCCAATCTGATGGGCGGGGTCAATCCACACTATGAGTCGTGTGAAGATAATACAGAAACCAATGATGAATACCAGCCTTTTGCTGTCACTACAATTGATTATGATCAATTTCTAAACTTAAATGCAGATGTCATAATTTCAAAGTGGGGCAATAATAGCGGAGCTGCCCTTATCAATGCCCTTGACAACCCTACCGGTAATATTGCCAATGCAATATACACTGCAAACAATGCCCAAAATATCGAATACGATGAAAGCAACCTGGTTCACACGGCAGTTTTATCTGCCATAGAAGCACTTATAGCAAATATCAACAATGCAAACGGAGATTGTGGTGCTATAATGACTATGGGTGAATTTGCGCAACTTTTGAATGAGGCGATAAACCAGCAACGTGAAAATTTGCAAAACTGGCTCAATGATCACCCTTTACATCAACAAAGCGTAGATGACTTCCTTGATAATCATCCGAACGACCCTGGTGCACAGGCGCATGTTGACGCTCATGTGTTTAGAATGATAGTTGACGATGAATATCGTGAGGCAGTAGAGGAGTCTTTCTCATGGGGGCCGATAATGTGGGAAATAGCCGCAGAGCTGTTAGGTGACAAAGGGATTGATATTATTATCAACCTGATTCCGGGCCTAAAAAATCAGGATGAGGTACGGGATGCCGTAAAGGCATTTAAAAACGGGGACTGGATAGAGTTAACCTATAATCTCGGTAAATTGGTGGCGGGAAACACCCCTGTCGGGCAGTTTATGAGTGCGCTTGAAGCAGCTAACAAAGTTAGGCACCTTATTAAAACGCTCAACAAAGTTTGGGATAAAATCGGTAATTTGGGGGAGGCCGCAATCGAACGGCTATGGAATGTTGCGAAAAAGTCTCCGCTTAAATTCAACGAAAATTACTTGAAATATGTTGATGATTTAGCTTCCCCAACTTTAGGCCATGCTCCAGGGGCTCCTGCACTAGTTCAAGGAGCAAATTCATCCCAATTTTACCGTTATCAGGTCTTTAAGGCTAATTTCCCTGAAGTCGATATGAACGATCTACAAGTCCATCATGCTTTTCCTCAATCCCTTGGTTGGAGATTCCCCACACTAGGATTAACTGGAGAGCAAATACATTCTTTTGAAAACCTTCGAGGTATTCGAAATACAACGACCATAACACTTCCTGATGGCACTCAAAAAGGATTGCACTCTCATATTACAACTGAATGGGAAGACTTTTTGCAGCCTTTTGAGCAGGCGGGGACTGTGCCTGATTTTCAACAATTGACCGCCTTTGCTCAGCAAATTGATGATAGTTTCGGTCACTTATTTGACCCAATAATTCGTTAAAAATAACAGAGAGGATTGTGATCAAAATTTAAATGAGTGCTCAGTGTAAAAACCAATGTTGAGATGAATAACTTGCACCAACTGTTTCAGTAAATTCTTAGAAGGGTTTTACTGAAATAGTTGGTGTTGCTTAAAACAATTTTAACAACTTTATAAATAAAAAAGGGGTTGTTGCATGAACATAAAATATTTGGTTTTTCAGATATTTGCTGAATTTATCTAATGAAAAACCTTTTACCAAAGGAAAAATATTCATGCAACAAAGCCAATTAAAAAGAAAATTATGAAGTATTATTCAATTAACCCTGATGTAATAATTGGGTACTGTTTTTTTGAAAAAAATACTTTACCTAATACTAAAGAATGTTTGACGAATGATGACACTTTGGTTGTCGTCTTTGAGGCGGACTATGGCAGTTATAAAGATTTATTAATGCATAGCTTTTATACTATTGTTTCAAAAAAATTAAAGACATCATTGGAGGAAAGTGGTCTGTCTGGGTTGTCGTTTAGAGTAGTTGATAAAATTATACGTGAATATATGGTTGATGAAAACGGTCTTTTACCAAATGCAATTACATTTAATGATGATTATTGGTTATTGATTGGAGACGAAATTAATTCTAAATCTGATTTTATGAAATGGAGAACAAGTTTAATTGTCTCTGAACCAGCTCTTAATTTGCTGTACGAGTTAAAGGCTTTTGAGGATGATAGGAGAGGAACAATATTTGGGGCAGAATATGAAGTCATTATGAATAAAATTTCTATAGAAGGGCCTGTTAAGGATTTTTTCCCAGAGCGGTGGCTGCAAGAGCATAATGCGATTCAGGCTAAATGGAAAGCTATTGAAAATAAAGGCCAAAGCTAAGGTTAACAACATGGAAAAATTTTTAACGATAATTTTTGTAATTGTTTTTGAGTATTGTCATTCGCAACCCAATTACCAAACCGACACCACCATCTATTCCATTGATACCCGCCACGAATGCCTCGTCCCTAAAGTAGAGATTGGCCAAAAAGCGATTTATAAAATAACCAAAACGGATATAGAAATTGAAAATGGCGATACCACCAAAAACGAAAAAAAGGAAAATATTTTTTCTTATGCTATAACAGGAAAAAATGACACCGCCTATTTTGTAGAATTAAAAATAGACGATGAAATGTGGGAAAGTATTTTATTTTCAAAAAAACAACCCAATAAAAACTGGCATCCAGAAGAAGTACCGCAGCTTATTTTTCAGATAAATAACAAGGGCGATAGATATGAGTTGACCAACTGTGAGGAAGTGTATGATTATATATTGCCTTTTATGTATGGAAGAACTGAATATTATAGATCAACAGGGGAAACAGGTTCATGGATGCGGCACATGGAGAGTTTGCCCGAAAAGGCGAAGGATTGTTCATTCCTGTCAAAAATCTTTACGGGCGAATTAAACTTTTTGCACCAATTATATGGTACACCTGTTCCTGTTGATGGTATTTTAAAATATAAAATCGAAAAATCTCATGAAGGGGAAACTGATAAAATAACTCTTTACATGAAAGTGGTAAAAGAAAACTTGTCCAAAGGTAATGTCAAATACCAAATGGAAGAGGATAGAGAAAAGGGTATGACATTACAAGACCAGTTTTTCGAGGAAATGAAAGAGATGGCAATAAGAATGGACTCTACCCTTGCCCACCAAAAGATAGAGATGAACAGCAGGGATTTCAACTACCTTGTTTTTGATAAATATAATTTCCCGTTGAAGGTTTATCGGGAAATAAACAGTGTATACATAAGGGGAGAAAGTAAAAAAGAGGATTTTAATTTTTATGAAATAGAAAAAGTAAAATAGACTGGAAAATCAAAAGAGACTGACACAGAATGTTTTTTATGTGCCCAACAATTTCTCCAACTCTACACTTCTCGAACCTTTTAATAAAAAATGAGTATTTTCAAAAACCTGTTCTATAAACCAATTTTTTAATTCCACCACATTTTTAAAAATACAGGTATTTAAGTCTTGGTATTCATTCCCCACTAAAATTATTTTTTCAAAATTAAACGTCTTTGCTGTTCTGTAAATATTTTCATGCTCTTTTTCTGAATTGTCACCAGCTTGTGCAAGTCTAAGGCGAATTTATGAGCCGTGACTTGCGCCATACAGCGCTGGGAGGTCACAAGTGACACGCTCCGCCAGAGGCGGATCGTTCAACACTTGCGACAACGGATATTAGTACATCTTCTGATTATCTACTTGGACAACAAAATTATAAATTGATTGACTCATTAGCCAAGGAAATTAAACAAAAAAACCGAACTGTTGATGTATGATTTACAAAAAAATGATTTCTATGAAATATGTATTCTTAATTTCCATTCTTTTTTTCAGCTTTTCATGCAATAGAAACATTGTAAAAAAAGATCAATTGGAAAACAATCCAAGTTATGAATTCTGGGTAAATGACTTTAAAGAAACTGTTTTTGTACAATGCTTAAAAAGAGGATATAATGATTCAGATATTTATAATGAATTTATAAATGAAGAAACAAATATTCAAGATTTTCCATTAGGTATTGTTACATATCGATTTATAGATTCATTAGCAGAAAACATTCGATATAAAATCTATGTTGATTCGATAGGTTTTTATAATAAATGGATAAAAAACAATAATGATTTTTTACATGATGGATTAACCGGAAAAAGAACAATTCATCATTGTTTAGAATATTACCGGAGTGAAGAGTTGGATTCGATTGCAAAAGCTCATATAAAACCGAAAAAGTATTTATATGACAACTAATGTGTTTCCCGCTATCCAAACTCTATCGCTACTCGAAGATTGTATCTATTAAGTGCATATTAATATTAGACCTCTTTCCTAAATATACTAAACGCCGCTTAGTATATTTACACCGGATCCCGTTGTTCTGGCAGCAGCAGGTGCGGGATAGGTGGAACTGTATTATTTTGGCCTTTAAATTAATAAAACATGAAAAATATCTTGATCGTTTCAATACTATTATTCTTATCCTGTTCGGTTTCCCAAAAAACGATTCCTGAAAAGAAAAATGAAAATATAGAAGGATTGGCACGAGAGTTTAAAACAGTTTTTTTTTATTATTGTGTTAGTAAAAGTTACAAGGAGGATAGATGGGGGGATACTGATATAAGTTTTAGCCATGACTTAGGTCTGGGGCTTAATGATTATAGGTTAATTGACTCTTTGTCAACTATAACAGCACAAAAAATATATTTGGATAGTGTCAAATGGACCGACCAAATGTGTGGAGATTGTTCAGAAATTGAGCTAAAGAATTTGGAGGATGAAGGTATGATCGGCAAACGAACATTAAGGTTTTGCCTTGATTATTATACAAGTAATGAACTTGATTCTATAGCAAGGGCAAATGTGAAAGAATATAAATGGTAAGGCTCATAGCACTTTTCGTCTTTAGTTCTTATATATAAGGAACTGGCTATGGTTTTCGAAAATTCATATTTAATTTGAGGGCTTTCCTATAAGTGAAAAGAACTAAATAAGTAGAGACCACTAATTTTGTCATTTTCTTAGGATTCCATCGTAGTCGGGGTTTTGCAACCCCGAATTTCTATTAAATTGTAGGCCAGTTCGGGGTTGCAAAACCCCGACTACGATGGAATCCTATTAAAAAGTCATTCAGTTCTTTGATTTTATTTTTTATAGGAAAACCCTTTATTTAATTTATAGTGAGTGACAATGTAACAAGAGGCAGTATATTTCAAACCAGAGAAACAGGGAAGCAAGAATCCCCGATATCGCAATAAAAAAAAGTGCCGACACATGCCGACACCCCAAATATCATCTAAACAATAATTTCCAAAAAACAAGACCTCCCAAAGCCCCCCCCCCAGAAAACGGCAATAAAACTCAACGAACAGCAATACTGCTCTCAAACTCTCATTTTCTCAAACTCTCAAACTCTCCTCAAAACTGCACCCGCCAAAGTATATCGGGAAAAAACCCGATCTGGTTCGAGCGCTGCACCTCCCCCTTCTGTCGGTTATAGCGGTAAACAAAAATATTTTCCCGGTTCGTCACATTCTGGAAGTCCATAAAAAACTGCTGCGACAGCTTGCGTTTTTTGCTGTTGGTGCGGAAGCCGATTTTCACGTCCCAGCGCAGGTAGGGGTCGAACTGCTCCGTAAAAGCGAGCTCATCTTTTAGCACCTGTTCGCCCGTGGCAATGCTCGCCTGCAGGTCAACCGGCGTAAAATAGCGGCCACCTGCGGTGGTAAACTTGGTGTCGAAAGTCAGCGCATTGCGGCCGCTTTTTCCGAGGGGAAACTCCCTTCCTGCGAGCAGGTTGAAAGTGTAATTATTATTGAAAGCGGTGTTGCGTTCGATGCCGTCGCTTGCCGTGTATTTGCTCTCGAAAACGCTGCCCGTCATCAGCACATAATAGTTGTTGGAAAAGAATTTTTCGACCGTCAGTTCGAGGCCGTAGTTTTTTCCGCTGCCATTATTTACCAAAAAACCCTCCTCTGGAAAAACAAAGTCCGCACCCGCGTTCAGCATCGAAAAAGTGCCCGGTACGCTCTCCACCGGCACGTCGCTGATGGCCTGGTAATAGGTCTCCGCTTTGACCCGCCAATTGCTGCCGATTTTCAGATCATAGCCCAAAACGAACTGGTTGCTTTCCGTAAAATCCAAGTCCTCGTTGCTGCGCACATAGCTGCCGTCGGCCAACCGGGAAAGGTAAAAATACATCGGCAGCGGCTGCATTTGGTTGTGCAGGCCATAGCCGATGCTGATGGTCTGCCGGGGCGTCGGGTGGAAGTTGACGGCCGCTCTAGGCTCAACGGCCCAGGTGTCGTTGAAAGTCAAAAACTGGGCATGGAGGCCACCGTTCAAAGTCCATTTTTCATTCAATCGGTACTGCGTTTGGGCGTATGCCTGGAGCAGCAGCATGTTCTCGTCGAAGTCGCGGACTGTGATCCAATCGGGCGTCGTCTCCCGGTCCAAAAGGGTACTGAACGAGTTGTATATTTCACCCAAAAAACCCACCCGCAGGGTGTGCCGCGCATTGTATTTTTTATTGAAATAAGAAGCGAGTGCATAGCGGTTGATGCCCTCGTCGAGGTCAATGTGCTGCCGGTTGGTAGCATCCTCGCGTATGAGTTCCTCCTTATAGGTGTTGGACGAAGTGGAGGCCGACAGCGTGGTGCGGATGTATGCCGTTTGGTTCAGCAATTTGCGGTGGTTGAGGCCGACGACGCCGAGCTTGGAAGTGACATAACTGTTCTGGTCGGTCTCGGCAAAAAAGTCGTCGTCGGCCAGTTCGTTGCCGAGGAAGTCAATGTTGCTCAGGCCGCCGATGCCAAAAAAGGAGAGGTTGCCGAGTTTCGATTTCGGCAGGTCGATTTTAAAAGAAAGGTCTTTGTATTTGGGGGTGGCCGCCGTGCCGACATTGAGGCCTGCGCTCTCCGCCAATTCCACAAAAGAATGCCGGTAAGCGAGGAGGAAGGAACTGTTGTTTTCCTTTTTGAGCGGCCCTTCCACCATGGCCTCCAGACCACTGAAAGCGGCGAGCTGGAGGGTCGTTTCAAAGTGTTCCTTGTTACCGCTGCGGAAGCCGATGTCGAAGACGCCGGAGAGGGCATTCCCGTATTCGGCGGGGAAGGCAGAGGTGAGGAAGTCGCTGTTTTTCAGCAAGTTAGTGTTGAGTGCGCTCACTGGGCCGCCCGTCGTTCCGAGGGTAGAATAGTGGTTGGGGTTGGGAATGGGCACACCTTCGAGACGCCACAAAAGGCCCGTCGGGGAGTTGCCCCTGACGACGATGTCGTTGCGGCTGTCGTTGTTGATATTGACGCCAGCAAAATTGGCGGCCATGCGGGCAGCATCGTTGCGGGCGCCGGAGTAACGGGTCACTTCTTCGAGGCTGAACTGCCGGGCGCTGATGGTGGCGAGTTCGTTGCCCGCCCTGTCCTTGTCCACCGTTCCGACCACCACCACCTCGGCGAGTTCGAGCAATGACTCGGACATTTTCACGTCGAGCGAAACTTCTTTTCCGGCCGTCACCACCACATTTGGAATGGTCACCTGCTCGTAACCGAGGTAGCTGAAACGGAACGCCTGCCTGCCGACGGGGACATTGTTTATTTCAAAAAAACCATCCATGTCGGTGACGGTGCCCGTGGTTTCGGCTGCGCCGAGCAGTTCCACGCTGACGCCGATGAGCGGCGTTTCGGATTGTTGGTCGAGGACGGTGCCGCGGACGTTTTGGGTGGGGTTTTGCGAAAAGCCGGTTGCCGATAGCAGCAAGAGCAAAAGGGAAATGAAAAAGGTGCGGGTGATTTCCATGACGTTAGAAAGATTGAAATTGTTGAGCAGGGTCTTTGAGGCGATGCCTTTGCGCGAGGAGTGTGGGGGGAAAGGCGTTGCCTCAATCCCTTCGGGGCCAGAGGCAACGCCTTTCCCCCCGCTTGGCCACGGCAAAGGCATCGCCTCAAAGACCCTGCTCAGCAATTACGATTTTATTTATCGGGTAAAAGAACGGGGCAAAGATGTGGCAGGGAAGGGATTGGGTAAAATGTTTTTTGGTGAATTGTTGAAATGGAGGGGTGAGTTGTAGGTAGGCTCATTCCCCCAACAAAGCGATAAGTTTTCTAAACTGTCCGTTCGCTTTCCTCCAAACTTCTTTGAATGCTGGAAAGTTTTCTTTTTTTATTTGATTGGCCAAACTGATTTCCCAATCCCTTTTGAATATCGTTGCTTTCGGAGTTACTTTTTGGAGCAGCGTTTTAGGGTCGTGCCCTTTGTTTTCCGCCTTTGTAATAAATTCAATATAAACCTCTTCCATTTCGATTCCTTCGCTTTCGGTAAGAAAATAAAAATCGAAAAGGTCTCTTGGAATTGTCCTTCCCATCAAGGCGGCCATTTTTTCAATCAGGATTTCTTGCAAAGAATATGCTTTGATATTTATTTCGTTTTCTTCGTCCAAATCTGAATAGATGTTTTGCACGGTTTTAGGGCCACAATCAAAAAGGATTTTTTCGCCCCTCGTAATATCCACTTTTATATAATCATAGCCATGGGGGCCATTGAACCCGATCCGGAATTTTACGCTGCCTGAACGGCGGTGTATTTCAAATGAACCTTTTTCGGTTTGCAATTGAATTCTTGCGGTCTCGTATATATTATCAAACAAGCTGTTAAAATTCATCAAAACTTCGTCGTTGTCAACGGCATCATCAAGAAGGGTAAAATCAATATCTTCTGAAAAACGGTAATCTTTGAAATATATCTTTTTCAGGCAAGTCCCTCCTTTGAATACCAAATTATCAAATAGGAATTTATTTTTGGAAAGCCCCCAAAGTATCCATGATATAATATAATCCTTTTGGATTTGGGTAGCCCGTACCCCTTCTTTAATTGCAATCCTGTCTATTTCGCCGGGCTTGATCATGAGTATATAGCTTGTTTGATGGTTTCAAAATCATGGTTGATCCTTAATCCATATTTTACAATTATTTTTCCTTGGTCTGGCAGTGAAGGATCGAGCCGTAGTATAACATTGGATAAATTATTTTTCAAAAACAATTCGTGGTGAAAACCCGATATGCCGAACAGGTCGCATATATATACATATCTCCGGGCAGCTACTTTGCTCCCCGCTTTCGTAAAATAACCGAACAGCTTTTCAATATCCGTTTTGTCTTTTGCTTGATAAGTTGCTTTGGCAACTTCTACAATGCCCCCGCTGTGCTGCGGGGCGATATATGAATCCACCAAAGTTTTTTCGAGGTCACTGCAATTGGCTTTGTTGTAGTCGTCTATCCATGTTTTTTGGATGCCAAAAAAGCGGCGCTGGTTGTGGTAAATAAATTGAAACCTGACGCCTTGTATTTTGAGGATGTTGGGTTTTATCTGGGTATCAACAACAATTGTCTCGGTGAGGCTGGGCTGAGTGATCAGCTTATGGATCTGCATGGCGGAATAATAACCGATGTAATAATTTTTCCCTTTCATTAAATGTTTAGCGACCAAATGCCAATCCGGTATATAGCTTTTCCCGTCCTGCCCCATCGGGACAATATAGTACAGCCCCCGTTTCAACTTTATCAACTTTCCTGTCCTGACCATTTTGGACAGTACCTGCGATAGATAGGCCGGGTTCTTCTCGCTAAAGGCCGCTTTCACATCTCCAAAGGAAAAACAAACATTGTCTGCTTCCAGAAAGTATTTTAGTATAGTCCATTGAAAATTCATTTATAAAATTGTTTTTTATATCCGTTTAATTATTTTTTCAGTAAATACAAAGATATAAAAAACAATAAAAAATAGTTGTTAAATCCGTTTATTTATTATTTATGCAAATAATAAGATACAAAAAACAATTCAAAGAGAATTGATTTTGAGATGATCGGTATAAGCACGCAGGCCTGATTTCAAAGCACAAAACCTAAATTTGACTTTGCTGCTTTTTGGGTGGCGAGCATTTGAAAGGGCCCCGCAACCAGGAATCAATATGGTTATAAAGATAAATAAATTTTAATTTTTTTAAATAAATAGTTGATTTTAAACCAATAAGTTTACAAATTTGCACAACAATAGCATCAAATAGTTGACACGTAAAACCAGCGTACCATGCTCAATTTCCTAAAACGATTGATCTCTCCAGCCACTTCTCCAGTGCCTTCCATGCCGCCCAGCAAAATTTTACAGTCTGCCGACAAGGCCAAAATAGACGGGTACGAAGCCCCCGCCGCTACCGGGGCCGAAGAAGGAACACCACTTCGCCGCCATGCCAAGCTCATCATGGTGACTGCCGCCAACAACAATAAATTTTATGAAATGAAAGAAAATGGCGATGGCACGTTCACCGCGTATTATGGGCGGGTGGGCAGCAGCAGTTCCACGGCGACTTACCCGATGTCGAAATGGGGCAGCAAGCTGCGGGAAAAGGTGCGGAAAGGCTATGCCGATCAGACCCACCTTTTTGCAGAGGACAGTTCTGCCACTGATTTTGCCGATATACCTGATGCCGTTGTCCGTGGCCTCATCGAAGATTTATTGAAATATTCCCGCCAATCCATTCTCCGAAACTATAATGTGGCCGCTGACCAAGTGACCCGCAAACAGGTGGAACAGGCGCAGGCCATCCTCGACAAATTGGCCGGAAAAGTGAAACTCCGCCTGCACCTGAATAAATTCAACCAAGACTTGGTAGCGCTTTATACGCTCATCCCCCGCCGCATGACCAAAGTTGCCGACCACCTGATAGAGCGGCCAAGCACTCAAGAAGACCTGAAAAAAATAGAAAAAAAACTGGCCGAAGAACAGGCAACGCTCGACGTAATGCGGGGCGAAGTGGAAGCCCACGAACAACAAAAAGCCCAGCAGCCCGGCGAAAAACAAACGCTCACCCAAGCCCTCGGCATTCAAGTTGAACCACTGACCGATGCCGCCCTTATCAAGAGCATAAAAAAAATGATGGGCCGCGACAGCGGCAAATTCCACCGGGCGTTCAAAGTGGCCAATGCCCGTACCCAGCAAAGTTTCGACGAATATGTCGGCAACAGCAAAAACAAAACAACGGAACTTTTCTGGCACGGCAGCCGCAACGAAAATTGGCTTTCCATCCTGAAAACGGGATTGGTGCTGCGGCCTGCAAATGCCATTGTCACGGGCAAAATGTTCGGCTATGGGCTGTACTTCGCCGATAAGTTCCGCAAGTCGCTCAACTACTCTTCGGTGCGGGGTTCGTTCTGGGCAGGCGGCACTTCGGGCAATGGTTTCCTCGCCTTATATGACGTGCATTTGGGCATGCCTTTAAAAATAAAACGCCACGCTGCCTGGTGCAGCCAATTGACGGAAGAGAAATTAAAAAAACGGGGCAGTAAATATAATTCTGTATTCGCAAAAGGCGGAGCGGATTTAATCAACAACGAATATATTGTTTACAACCAAGCGCAATGTACGGTCAGGTATTTGGTGGAAGTACATGCTTGAAGTAATGGTCAATAGTCTTTATTCTGAAATTGAAAATTGAGAAATTAAAAATTCGGGCAACCTTGGTTATCAATCGTTTAGAGTAATATGAATTTCCGAATCCTTATTTTAGGTTAAAGTCTAATAAACATTAATTAAATAAAGGTAACTACCTACCACTCCCCTCGAAATCCCGAAGGGATTGAATATGAATAGCCCCGGATTTCATCCGGGGGTGTGCGATGGAGGGCCGGTGACAACCCCAGAGGGGTTGAATGTGAATCCAGATGGCCGACATTCAACCCCTCCGGGGTTGTTGCCCATCGTTACCGCTGCCCCGGATTTCCTGCCTACCGGCAGGCAGGCATCCGGGGCTATTCATATTCAATCCCTCCGGGATTTCGAGGGGTGGTAGGTAGTTACAAATAAAGATAAAAAAACAACTTTACTACTTTGAGGTTCACGTTTGCTAAATTTTTGGAGCTTAGCAAACGTGAACCGGGCAACAATTAAAACCTATATAATTATGCGTCAATTTAAATCACCAATAAAATTAGCCAATAAATCGGACGTGCAATTTGCGGCAACGCATTTAATTAAAACGCACGGGGCGACAACAACTTTGGAAGTGAAAAACAGGCTTCGCAGCAATGGGTTCATTGCTTTTCAAAATGATGTTTCTATATTTATGAAAATAATAGCAGCGGAGCAGGGATGGGAACAGGAGTGCAATGGGCGTTTTCGAATATATAGTTTTTCGGATGATTATTATTTTTCAAAAAATGCAAATATAGCGGCGTTCTCTTTGAATTGATTTTTTTGGCTACTAACGACGTTTCAAATAAAACGCCCACCCGAACTGCCCGCTCGGCTGCAGGAAAAAGAAGTGCTGACTTCCCTTGCCCCCGCTTTCCGGCGAAGCGACAAAAGAGGTCAAATTAATATATCCCGTTTTTAATTCCCCGCGTATAAAAAAATGTTTGAAAGAAACAATTTGTAGGCCAACATTTGCCGAGAGGCCAAAACCCGAAAGGTGGTATTGGTCGTTGCGGGGCTGCGACAATAAAGTGACATCGGTTTTGGGGATCAGTGCGCCGGCGCCGATGCCTTCCATCAGGTTCAGTTCCAGTTTATTTTTCAGCGTTTTTATATTTTTAAATAAATTGTCGGTGCGCATGATCCCTGCGGACAGATAATTCAAACCGTTGGTATGTTCCAGTTTTAACAGGTTATCTTTGAGGGTAATATGCTCGCCCTTATATGTTCCCCGGTAGGGCAAATTGCTGCCGTCTATATTTCCAGAAATGGTAACTTCTTGCGGGCGCTGCACCACATATTTCATGTGGTCGAGGCCGAGGGTGAGGATGCAATTGTTTTTTAAATAATAACCGATGCCATAGTTGACCTGCGGGATGGTAAATTTTGTGGGGCCAAAATAAGTGGCAAATGAAAATTCGGATTGACGGTCTTTTGCCACCACGCCTTTTAATGTAAAATCATAGCCATTTCCTGAAAAATGAATATCCGAATCAGTGAAGTATCCCCGGTTCCAGCCCCAATAGGCATACACCCTGTTTTTATTTTCTTGTTTTGTTTTTATTAAAATACCGGGCTGGGCGCATATCTTTTTTGTTGGAATTGCCAGCAAAAAAACGGCAATTGCGATATTTATACTGCACCACTTTAGGTTTTCCCGAAGGGTCGGGACAAGTCGTGCATTTGCCCCCGCCGGCCCCCAGCCCCAAAAGGGGAGAACCTGCGCTCGATGCACGACTTGTCCCGACCCCTCGGGAAAACCTAAAGTGGCGCAGTATACAAAAAAGGTGTTTATTGGATATTTCATTTGTCGGCATTGTTTATTTTATAAAAATAATATTTAAAGGCCAGCGTCAGTTTTGGGCCTTTGCTGACCGCCGCAAAATGGACGTTTTCATATTTTTCTATATTTCCGGTAATATTGTTTTTCACATTAAAGGAGGCATATTTTGACCAAGTATAATTATATACCGCACCCAGCCCGATAGCTGCTCGTTTAAAAAAAACAGGGCTGTTTGCCCACAGGCCGGTATTGGATGAAATGCCCCAGCCCTTAATGCCCCAGCCCTCCGTTGACACCTCATTTGCGCCAGCCGTCAATTTAGTAAATTGAGGGCCAGCACCCAATTGGAAAGAAAGAGAAAGGTCCATTTTTTTAAATATTTGCAGCCATATATCCGACGAGGCGCTCAGCCCGACTTGGCTGTTGCCCCTTCCAAAATGAACGGTATTGCCCGGCAATATAAAGTCGCCTTTTATATGGTTGCGGTAAATTCCCGCAGCTATTCCATAGCCTATTTTTTGGGAAATATTTTTTTTCACGAAAGTATATTCCAGCGAAGAAAAAGAGGACGGCTCGTCGGGGGCGAAACGTTGGCTGTTGTCGAATATGTTCAAATAATTAAAATTGGTATTTAGTTGCACTGCCGTTCCGTTGCCTGTTTGTTTGCGGTCAATGCGGAAATACTGGAAGGTGAGGTGCCGCTTTTGGGAGCTTTGCGGTGCTGTCCGTTCATGGGTTTTGTTTTGGCAAAAAGCCATTAAAGGGAAAAGAGAAAATATTATTTGGATAATTATGTATTTCATGAAAAAACAAATCCTTTTCTTGCTTTACGTTTACTAAACTTTAAAAGTTTAGTAAACGTGGGGCAATTATGTATTTCATAAAAAAACAAATCCTTTTCTTGCTTTACGTTTTTACGTTTACTAAACTTTAAAAGTTTAGTAAACGTGGGGCATCTCAATCAATAATTTTATACAAAGTGGAATTACTGTTGCGGCCATAAAAGTTTTTGGCCTTTATGGCCAAGCGGAAACGCCAGTGTTTGCCCTTTTCGGGAGGCGTATATATTTTGGCTTTTGTGTCAACACTTTCCCCGGCAGCCAATTTTCCGACAGGAAAACCTTGCATGGCGGGTTTGCAGTATTTTACTTTTCCGTACCAAAACAAGCAATATTGTATGCTCAGTTCATTTGTTGGGGTTTTCGAAAAATCAACTTCCTTATCGGTGGGGTTTTCGATTTTAATGGGGATTTCCAAAACCGTGTCGAGGGGTACTTTATAGGTTTGTTTTGGTATCCGCAATTTAATGCGGTTATAATAATAAAATCCGGGAACGATGTCATATTTTATCAAGCCCGTTGAACCTGTGTCGAGTGTATCTTTTCCACCGCCGTGTATATTGAATACTTTTTTGCCCTGTATTTTTTCTTCCATGTCGGGGCGCAGGTCGTATTCTTTTCCGGCATAATTGACGGTGTTGGCGGAGTGGGCAAATTTTCCCGAATAAAACATATATTTGGAGGGCATCTGAAAAGTATTGTGGAACACTACGGGCAGGTCGCCTGCTTTTTCGGAAATTGTTTCTGCCCAATGTTTCCAGCCATGAAACTCATCCCTTTTTACCAGCCCTGCGGGCAAAAAACCGACCATCATATATATCCTAAAAATAAGGATCAAAACAAAACTCGGTAGCATCAATTTATATGCCCGCTTTTTTAATTTTTTATTATTGACAATATAATGGTAGCCCATATAAAACATCGGAACGGCCGCCATCACCGTCCAGTTTGGTTCTATGCGGCCTCTCGTGCTTTGCAATAAAAAGAAACCAAAGAAACCGTAAAAGCACCACTTCATTGTTTTTTCAAAATCATTTTTTGCCCTGTATTTTACTGCCGCCGGAAAGAGCAAAAAACCGATGAGCGGGCCGAATATCAATATTTGCCCTAAAATATAATTAAAGAAAAATTCGATTTTGTACGGCACGTTCGAGCGGTCGAGAAACTGGTAGCGGAAGGTGGGGAACTCATGGGCAAGCTGCCATTGAAAATGCGGGATATATGCGAGCAGGGTCAAAATAGGTACCATCCAAAAACTGGGTCGGCGCAATAATTTCAGGTTGGGCAGTACCGAAAATATAACGACCAGTGCGCCCTGGTATTTGCTATATGCCATGCCGACGACGGCGAGCGTCAAAAGCAGTGCCGTTTGCCAATTGTTTTTTTCCAGGTATTGTTTGAAAAAATAAAAATAAAGTGCCGTGAAAAATACCAGCGGAATATCGGGCACAGCAATAAAGCCGCCGATATGTATAATAACGGTGCTGAACACAAGCCCAAAAAACAGGGCCGGTTCTTTGCTCCCACGGGGACTCTTGGGAGCGTTTATTGTTTTCCATATAAGCCATAAAGTAGCTGCACTCATAAACACAATGGCGAGCCTTACGCCCAGTTCATTGTGGATAAGGGTATCCCCTATTTTAATCAAAAAAGCAATGGCGGGCGGGTGGTCGAAATAACCCCAGGCCAATTTTTTTGAATAAAACCAATAATACGCTTCGTCGTGGATCAACTCAGAAAAAAATGCTTGAATCAAATTGAGGGCGACCCAAAAGGCGAGGTATGGATATACTTTGTCCGGTAGTTTCATGGACACAAATCTATCACTGGAAATCGGGATTTGGAAATTTAGCAAAACAAAAACGGGCAAACCGGCTCCCTGCCGATTTGCCCGTCCGGGGGGAGTTGGGATCACCCAAACTCCTTGACCCTCGTCCTCTTCTTCTTTTTCTTTTTGAACTGGAAGGGCTTGTCTCCACTATCCCCTTTTCTTTCAAAACGCTTCTTTCCAGAGGAACCGGCATCCCTGCTTGATTTTGAAAAAGACCTTTTCCGGTCAGAGCTGCGCCGTCCACCGCCGCCGCCATATCCTCTTCCTCCTCCTCCTCTGCGGTCACCGCGGTCACGTCTGTCCCTGCTCCTTCCGCCACCGCCGGAACGGCTGCCCCTGCCCGAATCGGGATCTGTGATTTCAGGATAGAAACTGGGGTTCAGCTTGTCGCCAAAATGGAGGTTGAGCACTGCTGCGAGCATTTGTTTGGGCTTGGCCGTTTCCAATATATCTTGGGCGAGGTCATAAAATTCTTGCGGAATTTCGTTTTCTACCGAAAGGAAGACCTGCTCCTTCATCGCCTTCTTTTTCAGTTCGAGTACTTCCTCGCCCGATGGGAAAGTCTTTTTGGTGATGGTCGCTTTGGCCACGTTCTGGATGAGGCGCAGCTTGCGGCGGTCCCTCGGTGCGACAAAAGAAATCGCAATCCCTTTTTTGCCGGCCCGCCCCGTCCTGCCGATGCGGTGGACATATGGTTCGGGGCTGTCGGGCAGGTCAAAATTGATGACGTGGGTCAGGTTGTTGATGTCAATGCCCCTTGCGGCCACGTCTGTGGCCACGAGTATGGTGGTATGCCCCCTTTTGAATTTTGCCAAAATGCGTTCGCGCTGCGCCTGCGACACATCGCCGTGCAGGGCAGCCACGTCAAAGCCCTGGTGGTTCAGTTTTTCGGCCAGCCGGTCGGAGCCCATGCGGGTACGGCAAAACACGAGCGCATAAAATTCAGGTTCGGTATCAATGAGGCGGCGCAGGGCGCGCAGCTTGTCTTTTTCGTAAACGCTGTAATAAATCTGCTCCACCGTTTCTGCCGAGGGGCGCTCCGATTTGATGCGCACGATGTCGTAGTCTCCCATGAATTTTTCCGCCAACTTCTTGATGCGCTGCGGCATGGTTGCCGAAAAAAGCAACATGCGGCGGCCATCGGGGCAGAAAGAAAGTATCTCCTCGATGTCTTCGATGAAGCCCATGTTGAGCATCTCGTCGGCTTCGTCCAAAACGACGAACTTGATGTGGTCGAGCTTGAGGGTTTTCCTTTTGAGGTGGTCAATGATCCTGCCGGGCGTACCTACCACGATGTCAATTCCCCTTTTCAACTCTTTGAGCTGGAGCCCCATCCCCTGCCCGCCATAAACGGGAAGGATGCGGATGTCGCGGCCAGCCTTAAAGCTGTTGATCTCTGTGGCTACCTGGTTGGCGAGTTCGCGGGTGGGGGCGACGACGATGGCCTGCACCTTGTGCAGCCCCGGTTCGATGCCCTCCAATATCGGCAGGCCAAAAGCGGCCGTTTTGCCGGTGCCGGTCTGTGCTTGGCCGATGATGTCTTTTTCGCCGGAAAGCAGGAGGGGAATGGTTTGCTCCTGAACGGGGGTGGGATACTCGAAGCCTTTTTTCGTCAAGGCTTGCAATAAGTCCTCGGACAGGCCGAGGTCGCTGAAAGTTACTTTATCTGACATTAGAATTTTTAATAAGTGGGCAGAAAACAATTGAGCTGCCCATTAAAAAAAGCCCAGCAGTAAAGCATTATCGCAAGGCTCTCTGAAAATGGCCGCAAAGGTAGGCCAGATTATTGAGGTTTCCTATTAATAGCTGCATTTTCGGGCAATGTCGGGACGGAGACGCAACATGCGCCCCGCTTGTAATTTGATATATTTGCCATTTTTGGGATGGTCGAAAAAGGTTGATGCGGTTGAGAAGGGTTGAGAAAGCTCCTCTCAACCATCTCAACCTTTATAAACCATTCTCAACCCTCCTCAACCATCTCAACCATTCTCAAACATGTCCAAAATACTTTTAAAAGTCCGCCTCATCCTTTACAACCGCGGCAATATTTTATTGCTCCGCCAGCGGAAAATGCAGGGCGGGAACTATACCCTGGTGGGCGGAACAATCGAAGACAAAGAGTTTTCAAAAAAGTCGCTCATCCGCGAAGCACGCGAAGAAGCAGGCCTTGTACTGCAGGCCGAAGACCTTCAGCTTGCCCATGTGCTGCACAAAAAGCCCAAAAAAAAAGAGCAACGGATCACCCTCTATTTTAAGGCAACCAAATGGGCCGGCATGTTGAAAACAGGCGAGCCGCACAAGTTCAAAGGGGTGGCCTGGTTTCCGTTGGACAACCTGCCCGACAACCTCTCGGACACGGTGCGGCATGTTTTGAAAGAGTACCGGGAGGGCCGGTTATATTCGGAATTTCGGGGCTGACGTAGAATGCGGCAGCGGCAGTTTTTATTTTAATTTTAATTGGCAGTGTATCAGATGTAATGCTTTTTTTTCTTTTTTTTTTCGAGGGATTCACATCCCTCGAAAAAAAAGCATTACATTTGATACACTGCCTTTTAATTTTTATTTCCATTGGATTCACTAACACAACTCACATTGGGCGCCGCCGTCGGCGAAGCCGTTCTCGGAAAAAAAATAGGCAACCGGGCCATGGTCTGGGGCGCCTTCGGTGGCCTGCTCCCCGATTTCGATGTGCTCGCCCGTTTCTTTACCGACCCGATGACGGCGCTGGCTTTCCACCGCGGTTTTATGCACTCCATCCTTTTTTCCATTATCATGGCCTTTGTGCTGGGCTATCTGGTGGAGCGATTATATGAGACCGGACTATATCGCCGAAAACGGTATAAAGCAGCGGTGGCCTTTTTTATTTTTTCCATTTATATATTGCTCTTTTTGGGCTTGCGCATGATATTGTCGCGGTCGGGAGCAGCGCCGCCGGGCTTTATTGTCGGTGGCATATTGATTGGTCTGGCGCTGGGCTGGTTTCTTTGGTCGAGCTATCTTTCAAAAGATTTAAATGAAGTATATGCCACGAGAAAAGAATGGGTCTGGCTGTTTTTCCTTTCTATTTTCACCCATCCTATTTTGGATTGTTTTACCGTTTTTGGCACTCAATTGCTTGCCCCCTTTTCTGACTACCGGGTTTCGTGGGACAATATATCTGTCGTTGATCCCGGATATACCGTTCCTTTATTTTTAGGAGTATTGATTGCATCTTTTATTTCGAGAAATAATAAAGCCCGGCGTATCGCCAACTGGACGGGCATTGCTCTTAGCTCTGCATATATGTTGTTCACTTTTTACCATAAAAACCAATTTAATAAAATATTCGAGGCATCGCTAAAAAAGGAAGGCATCCAATATAAAAGGTATATGAGCGGCCCCACTATTTTAAATAATTTTTTATGGCTCGGAGTGGCCGAAGGGGACTCGGCCTATTACCACGGCTATTATTCTTTTTTTGATAAAAAACCGGTCATCAAAAAATTTACCACCCTGCCAAAGCACCACGAACGCATCGAACATTTAAAAGATAAAAGGGAAATAAAAATATTGAAATGGTTTTCTAAAAATTATTACAACGTCATCGTCCGCAGGGACGGCCACCTGCAATTGAACGACCTCCGCTATGGCTCGTTCGAGGAGGAACTCAAAGACGAAAATGACTATATCTTTAAATTTATTTTGACGGAAAAAAACGGCCAATTGGAAGTGGAGGAATCGCGCGGCGGAGGGAAAATAAACGGAGAGGCGTTGGGGAAATATTTCGACAGGATATTGGGGAAAAATAATGGTTAGTGAGAAATGGTTAATGATTAATGAAAACAGGCCGCATCGGTCAAAACCAATGCGGCTTGTTTATTTTTATAAACATGCGACTGTGCATAGCCCCGTCTCCATGCCCTTCCAACAGGGGGGGGAGGGGGAATAAATTCCCCCTCTATCGGAAGGGCAGGGAGGGGGGGGCAGTTGCGCATTTATAAATGAATACAGGCCGCATCGGTCAAATCCAATGCGGCTTATTTGTTTTTATAAACATGCGACTGAGTATAGCCCCGTCTCCATGCCCTTCCAACAGAGGGGGAATTTATTCCCCCTCAAATTCGACCAATGCGGCTTGTTTGTTTTTATAAACATGCGACTGAGTATAGCCCCGTCTCCGTGCCCTTCCAAAAGAAGGGGAATTTATTCCCCCTCTGTCTCTGTCATTCTGTCCCTTTGTCATTTTTTAAAAAAACGCTCCATCAATATGCCCCTCCCATTATCGTTTTTTATTTCAATAAAATACATGCCGGGACGTAGGGCATATGTATCTACCGCTTTTTCGGAAGTAATAAATTCGTTTTTTAGAAGCTGCCCTTGAACATTGTATATGTTGACGCCGACCGGCCCCTCCTCTTTATTTTTTGACAATATATACAACCTGTCCCGCACCGGGTTGGGATATATGGACACCCCGTCATCATTTGAAAAATCAACGGACACTGTTTTTGAATATTCGCTGCGCCCATCAAAATCCACTTGTTTTAAACGGTAATAATTGATGCCGTTAATTGGGTTTTTGTCAATGAAAGAATATTGTTGCTCTTGTTGGGTGGTGCCGTGGCCTTGTATTGTTCCTATTGTTTGCCAAGTGCGGGCATTGCTGCTTTTTTCTATGTTGAAGTGGGAGTTGTTTTGTTCGGAGGCGGTGCGCCATGTGAGAGCGGTGCCTTCCGCTCTTTTATATACTTCAAAAGAAATTAATTCGACAGGCAAGGCAGCTAACACAGTGTATGAAAAATTAGAGGCTCCATTTCTAAGAAACTCAATGGTCGCTAAGTCTGTGGATGCGCTACTTCCTCCAAAACCAGCCAAAGTAGAAGATAGTAAATAGTACGTAACGGTTGTGCCTTCGGTTTGAGAAGGTATAGTAAATTCTTGGGTGGCAGTTCCACTGCCGCTACTTGGGGATAAGAGTGTACCATAGCTGGTAAAGCCATCCGTAGAATAACGCAAATAGAATTTTTCCTCAGTAGATGGCGCCCCACTTAAATTTAAAGTTACCGTGACGCTTTGTCCTTCGTGGACATTAGATTCCAATGGGCTTTGAGATCTTGAATCAAGGGTGACTGGCATCGCTGACGTTTCCATAACAATTGCTTTAGCATTACTACTTGTTCCAACATCCTCCCAACAATAGGTATAATAGTTTCCATTTGTTATGCTATAACTACCGGCACCTCCATTTCCATCGCCATAGGCAAATGCAGTTCCTTCTGTGTTTATGCTTAGGCTTCCGCTCCAAACTTTAGAGCCACTTGGGTTATTGAAATCATTATTTGTATTATTGGATTGGTTGTAAATTTTATAAAAATTATCTCCCGTCGAATTGGCTATTCGCGTAAACTTATGGTTTGGCGTTCCCAAGCTTCTGTAAATTCCTGCAACCCCATTGCCTGTCCAGTTATTTGCAATGTTATCGTACATGTAAGGGGTTGTGGTTTGTGCATTTATTTCTGCGAAAAAAGATGCCACGCACAATAAAACAGCAAAACGAAATAAAGATGATGTTTTTTGTTTCATATCAAATTGTTTTATAATTATAGCATTGACTAAATCCTAACCACCCGCTCCCCCCACCGAACCACCCCACCCTCCACCAACCGCAAAAAATAAATCCCCCGCGGCAGCGAGTTTATATCCAACTCAACAGTATTCAAACCATTGCCGCTCAAAATCATTTTATCAAAAACAACCCGCCCCATACTGTCCATTAATTTCAGTTCCACCAGTTTTTCTGTGGGCGAATTAAATAATAAAATGCTGCTCCCCGTCGTCGGGTTTGGCATGATGCTCGGCGTCCCCCAGCCGTCACCTATATTGGCAGTTTGTATTTTTGAAAAAGAAAAAGCACCGTCGTTGTCAACCATTTTCAGGCGGTAATAATATAATATGCCCGGTTTTATATTCCGGTCTTCGTATCTATAGTTTTGGATGTTTCCGTTGCTTCCTTTTCCGGCCATCCATTTTATTTTATGAAAAAAAGAAGCATTGGTGGAGCGTTGGAGTTCGTAACCGGAGAAGTTGGTTTCATTGGCGGAAGCCCAGTTTAGTACGATGTATTTGTTTTTTGGAAAAACGCTGAACCGGATCAATTCCAAAGGCAGTGCAACGTTCATCGCACTCCCGTTTATGGTCGGCGTAAAATCATTATTGGACATGCCATCATAGCTTATCCCAAAATTTGGGTTTGTTGAAGCATCAAAACCGGTTTCGGCAATTTCAAAAGTACAAGTACCTGGGGCGGTCATTGTATTTTGCACCGACATTATTTCCGTCCATATATTGGTTGTCCAATTTTCAGGGACATTGAAGGGAGGGGGAATATTTGCAAAAAAAGCCTGAAAATAAAACCCGCCGCTTTCTCCCCTGCTTCCCGATTTTTGGATATTATAAATAGTCGTGATGGAATTTTGCAAATCAATGTTCCCGCATGTTGTGCTCCATTTAAGGCCAAATGTCAGGTCTGTCAAAAAATGAGAAGTAGCGGGAGTCCCCATCCCAGAAGTTTCTCTCATTTCAACGCCAATAATACCACTTCCTTTGTTGACCGCCCTGATCTCAAATGATTGAGCGAAAAGGTGTTCAACTATAAAAAAAAGGAACAATGAAAGTATTGAAAATTTAAATTTCATTTTGTGGTTTTAATTAAATGAATGATTTTTTGGTAGTATTAAATCTGACGTGATTATGTTAGCTTAATTTTTCAAGCACTGCCCCAAGCCCCGTCTCCGCCGCTTTGTCATCCTGTAAGGATCTGTTCACGTTAGGTGCGCTGTCATGGTAGCACTTCTAACATGAACAGATCCTTAACAGGATGACAAAGCGGCGGAGACAGCCTAGTGTATCCGTTTAACATGCCCTTACCATCAGCAAGATCAATTCACAAAACAAATAATCACGGCAACTGCTCGGCAATGATATTGTTTGGCGTAATCAACCCGACATTAAAAAGGACAATATTTTTGTCATTATTGCTGCCATTATATTTCGTCAGGCCGTCCATGTTTATATCGGTCGCATTATATCCGGCGACCACATTATTGGGCGTGACCAATCCAACAAAAAAGAGGATCGAATTTTTGTCGTTGTTCGACCCATTGTACTTGACCGCCCCGTCTTGCCCGACATCCCCGCCCCACAATCCCATCGCCCCGCCCCCCAGATCCTTCCTCGCCCCTGTGCCCCAAGTCCCCGTCGAGGAACTCGAAAAATCGGTCGCATCAATAGCAGTACCCAAGCTAATAGCCGCAGCCGTCATTGCCCCCAAATGGTTGCGGTGGCGCAGGGCGATATAATAATCATCGCTGGCCACGCCATTTAAAAAAACAGGCGAGCGGCCGTCCGTGCCCACCACATCGCCGTCGCGCTGCAGCAGCGCCGAGCGGGTATATAATATGGTAGCAGGCGTGTTTTTATCGCGGAGTTCTATTTTCACCCAATCGGTGATGGCGTCGTTGCCCGTGGTGTTCAGCACCGTGGCAGAGACTGTTTCGGTGCCCCCGTAAGGAGTGGCGGCAGGGATATAGCCGCCCGTGCGCAGGTTGTCGGACATCAGCCCCGTTGACGAATTATAAGGGCCTTGCAAAAATATTTTTGGCCGCAAAGAAAGCCCTGCGCGGTTGATAAAAGTCCCCGTAAAACAGGGGTCGAAAGAGGGCATAAATTCGACGGCATGTGGTACGATGACCGTCCCGTTGCAGGCCGGTATTTTCCCTTCCTCCCAATTGTGGCAGTCGTTCCAGTCGCTCGAACCGCCGTTGCTCGTCCAAATGGAAACAGTAGTGGCTGCCGGAAAACCCGCCGTGCTGACAGTGGCCGGAGCGGTGTAGGTCATTTTCACCCAACATTTTTGCCCCGCCGTATTGCCCGCCGTGTTCCTGATTTTCATGCACACCCACCGGGTCGAAGGGTTGCTGTAAGTCCCCGAAACGGTAGCGCCGCTGCCGGCAGCCGTTTGCAGGAGGTTGCCGTCGAGGTCGTACATTTCAAAAGTGAGGCTGGTGCCGGGCGTGCCCAAGGTCACTTCATAAGAAATGCTTGTTCCGCCTTCGGCAAATATTTTCCCGACCACCCGTTGGTTTGGGGAGTTGTCGGGAGTGCGCCCGCCCTGACCGAGCGATTGGCAGTGGCTGTCGCCGAGGTCGTCGTCCATTTCCCATTCTTGGGTGGTCTGCGCAGCCCGTTGCGGCGTATAGTCGAGCCAAGCGAACATGTCGGCCACGGAGGCAAATGGCGTATTGCCCGGCACGGGCGCCCAAACAGAATAGCCATGCCCGTAAACGCCGCTGACCATATGCCCGACGGCTTTTGTTTTTATATAAACCCGCTGGTCGGCCTGCACCGTTGAAGTGGCCGTTCCGTTGGCGCCGGAGTAGTCCATCAAGATAGTGCCTGATGGAAAATTTGAGTCAATCCATATCTCTTGGTCGGTGCTGAACTGGTCGTTGACGCCGATGATGGCCTTGCCGCCCCTTTCAAAAACCAAATGGTCGCTGGCACTCGAACCTGCTGGAAAAAAAGCATTCGCTTCGGCGCTGCGCACAAAGTAATCCCCTTCCTTGAACGCCAATTTTTGGTGGCACTGGATGATGTTGCTGATGTCGTTCCACGTCGGCAGGTCGGTCGTATTGGTGGGCAGGTGCGTCCATCTTTTCGACGTGGTACCGATGTTGAAAATGTCTTCAAAAAACACGACGGGGTTGCCGTCCATGGCGAAGGTAACAGCATAGGCAGCGGCCACCCGCGGCTCGCGGGGGTCAATGTGCTTGCCGTTGCCGCCGAGTTCCTGCGCCTCGTTCCAGCCGCTCGAAATGCCCAATGCCTCCGAGAAATTTCCATTTGCATCTAAAATAGGCCGGTAGGTGTCGTGGCTGTTGACAAAGGGCATGGTTCGGTGAACCCTGGCCGGGGGCGAGGCATAATCATAAGTCCGTTTGGCCTGCTGCAGGCCGGGCAGGTTGGCGAGGTCGTAGCCCCCGCTGAAGTTGTTGACCACCATGTCGTAAAGGCTGCCGCCCGAGCCATAGGCGCGCAGGTTGAAGTCAAAAGTGCCCGTATGTTCTTCGTAGCCAAAACCCAAACTGGGCTGCGCCATGTTGGTCACATAGCCGTCTATATCGCCGATGTTGCCGATCCATTCGCCGATATTGAGCATACTGTAGCCGCCGTTAAAACCGCCGACCTGGTATTTTGCCATGCGGGTCAGGTCACGCTGCACATAGATCGGAAAATGCTTGACGGCATCCCAGCGGAAGCCGTCCACGTCCGTTTGCTTTTTCAACCATTTTATCCAGTTGCCCGCATTGTCGTACATATAGTCTTGGCTCTGCGCAGGGTTGTAATAAGTCCTCCCTGCGGGAAATCCAGCGGGAGTGCCGGAGGTCGGAATGTTGGAACTCGGGCCAAAAGAATTGAGGGAATAGTCAATGTCGGGTCCAAAATAGGCAGCGCAGATGTCGCCCGTCGAGCAGTTGGTATTGGGGCTGGGGTTGAAGTTGGTGTAGTTCTTTGCCCAGCGCCCGCGGCGGGTCCAGTAATCATCTTGCGAGCCGTCCATGACCGGGGTGGCATAGCAGGTATATCGGAAATTTTTATAACCATCATTGCTGGCCATGGAATAGGTCGGTTCGGGGTCTTGGCCTCCTGTTCCGTTGAAAGAGCCGGCGCCGTCAACATGGTTCAGCACCACGTCCTGTATTACTTCGATGCCGTTGGCATGCATCACTGCGACCATGCGCAGCAGTTCGTCTTTTGTGCCCAGTCCGGTATAAGTATTGGGCGCGCCTTTTTGGTATTTGTCGCCGAGGTCGTAATGGTCCATCGGGCCGTAGCCGACCCAAGTGGGGTGCTGGTTTTTGTAGCTCGGCGGTATCCAGATGGCATCTATGCCGAGGGTCTTCAGGCGCGGCGCCAGTTCGGTCAGGTAATTGGACCAACTGTGGGGGAAGTTGTCGTTCTTATAGTCCCACCAAAAGCCCTGCAAAACGACCTTTTTTATTTTTGTGGTCTGGGAAATGGAAAAGTTGGGGAACAAGAAAAACAGGAGGAGGAAAATGGACAAACAGCCCGTTTTGCCGATTGACGGAAAACGGCTTCGGGCGGAAATGGCAGTCGCCCGCAATAGCCCCAATGATGTGGAGTGTGGTTTGTTCATATCCTAAAATTGATGTATTGTTCGATTGATTAAAAAAATTGCAGGCTGGTCAGAAGAGGGGACTGATTTCAGAAGGAGTGAACCTGAATCTTCGCTTTCATTTTGGGGACAAATTTAAAACAATAATCGGCAGAACAGGAAAAGGATTGTTGAAAAATTATGGGCTTTTTTGTAAAAATGGACAGGCTGCTAATTTGGCAATGTCAAATACCGCACAGTTGTCAACCCTGATTTCTTTCAAAGTTTAGCAAACGTAAGCGCCAAGCTAAACTTCGGTTAATTATACATTGTTAATGGAACAAAAAATTGCTGCCTGAAAAGAAAATATTACCTTGCCGCAATACACCTCCCACATAATTTTTATTAAATGAAAAATATCTTTTTCCTGCTTTCCGTCTTTTTTGTTTTTTCAAATTGCAAAACCCCCGCCCAGCATTCCGATTGGTGCCTCTCCGAATGCAATGCCGCCGGGGATGAAAAAAAGAACACCGAAACAATTGAAAAAAACAAGAAGCCCCTCGGCAATGATATATTGGTGTTCCCGCTGCGCGTAGGCATTGTTGTCAACCCTGCCGCCCCCATTTATATTGACCGGCAATTGATAAAAAAAACGGTCGCTATTTTGAACGAGGGTTTTGCAGATGCCTTTATCACTTTTGATTTGATAAAAATAGACACCCTGTTTTCCACTGCTAAAATATCGGAGCTGCAATCAAACGGCTATATGCCCTACCGCCAGTTTTCGCAAGAGCATGACCTGCCAAACACCATCTCCCTATATTTGTTCGATTATGAAAAAGACCTCTGCAAGAAAGAAGGGAACTCGATAAGCTGCTCCCGCTCGGGCGGCTTTTCTTATGTCATGTCGCGGCTGACCAATAATATTGTTTTGAGCAAATTCGAACTCGGCGACCATAAAGTAATTGTGCATGAGTTCGGGCATTTTTTCGGCCTGTACCATACTTTTGAGGACTATCAGTTTGGCAAAGAAAAAGCCGACGGCTCCAATTGCGCAACGGCAGGCGACCGCATGTGCGACACTCCCGCCGACCCCGGCAATGTTTACTCCGTATATGTCAATTATTCCGACTGCGAAATGGTCGGGAATATAGACCCCGAAACAGGTGCCGAATACCATCCCATGCTCAATAATTATATGGCCTATTACAAACCTTGTTATTTAAAAAAATATGAATTTACGGAAGAACAAAAAACATTTATCTATAATTCTTCGAGATCGGAAATAAGGAGGGGCTTCGCTAGAAAATGAGAGTTTGAGAGAATGAGAAATTGAGAGTTTGAGAAAACCAGAGTTTGAGAGAATGAGAAATTGAGAGTTTGAGAGCAGTATATTGGAGGGACTTTTAATTTCTCTGCTCCGATAATCAAGAGTCCCTTCTCGATACTGCTCTCAAACTCTCAATTTCTCAAACTCTCAAACTCTGGTTTTCTCATTCTCTCA
>DROJ01000376.1 GCA_011321935.1 Bacteroidota bacterium
ATTAATGGCGGGCGCATAGCCGATCATGGCCAACAGTTCCACCGTTTTGCGCAGCGTCATGGTTTTATTGTCGAAGGTGATATAGGCTTCTTTTTTCAGGAAATTGACTTTTGAGTGCAGGATGCCCTCGTTGAGTTTGTAAAGGTTTTCGAGCAGCCAAATGCAGGAGGCGCAATGTATCTGCGGGAGGTAAAAAGTGATTTTGCTTATTTTACCGTCTTGGTAGTCGAGCAGTTTTCCGGCGATGGAAGGGTCGTCGAGCCAAGTATATTTTTCCCTTTCTTTTCCTTTTAGGCTGATGCCGGGCTTGTCGTCTATTTTATAATAATCGGTGAGGTCGTTGGTGTTGAGGATTTGATAGACCATTTTGCAGCCCTCGCAGCAGAAGGGCTGTCCGTCCAAAAGGATGGGCTTGTTGCCGCAGTCTTCGCCGCAGTGGACGCAGGCATGGTCGGGGGCATGGCCCGGCTGGTCAATTCCCTGGTTAGTTACAGCAACTGGCATAAATGTTTTTGATTTGAGGCGATGCCTTTGCGATGGGCGGCGGGAAGGAAGGCGTTGACTCAAAGGTGCATCGGAAACCATGAGTCAACGCCTTCCTTCCCGCCGCCCATCGCAAAGGCATCGCCTCAAGGCAGTAGGCGTTGGCATCAGTTCAATCTGTGTCCAATCCCATTGTGTCACCCCGGCATGTTCGCCAATTTTTCAGCGTTCAATATTTTAATCACCCCTCCTTTCACCTCGATATAGCCGTCGTTTTTAAACTCGGAAACCATGCGGATGACACTCTCTTTGGCCGTGCCGACAAGGTGTGCGAGGTCTTCCCGCAAAATGCCAAAAGTATCGCTGCCTTCTTTTTCCCGTAAAATAAGCAATGCCTCGGCCACCCGTTTGCGGATGGAATCATAGGCGAGGCGCAGCAGTTGTTCTTCTTTTTCGGTGATGTTGTCAACCAGCATTTTTACAAAACGGGAGGAGACGTTGCGGTCGGCGTGCAGCAGTTGCAGGAAGTCTTTTTTTGGCACGAGGCTGAGTTCGGAGTCTTCCATGGCTGCGGCGGTTATTTCATAAGGCGCCTCTTTGAGCAGTTGGGCGTAGCCAAAAAAGTCGCCCGGTTTTGCGATGCGGAGGATGTATTCTTTGCCGTAGTCATTGGTGTTGTAGAGTTTGATTTTGCCCTTGTTCACAAAAAAGAGGTACCTCGGCAGGTCGCCTTCGGTAAAGAGGATGTCCTTCTTGCGGACACTCCTGGTGGCATGTTTGCCGGAGAGCTTGCGCAGGGTTTCGTAGCCCCGTGCTTCATTGATAAAGGAAGTCAGGCCATTGGCGGTGCGGTCAAAAGATTTTTTGAGCCGCTCGCTTTTTTTGAGCCGCGTCTCGATGACCTGCAACAGTTCGTCCTTGTAAAAAGGCTTGGTCACGTAGTCGTCGGCACCGAGGTTCATGCCCCGGCGGAAGTCTTCTTTTTCTGATTTGGCGGTCAGGAAAACAAAAGGGATGTCGGCAGTCGCCGGTTTTTTGCTCAATATATTGAGCGTGCCAAAGCCGTCGAGTTCGGGCATCATGATGTCGCAGAGGATGAGGTCGGGCGGGTTTTTCAGCGCCTTCTCGACGCCTATTTTGCCGTCCTCGGCAGTCTCTGCCTCATAGCCGTAGAGTTCGAGGATTTCCTCCAGGTTTTCGCGCACTTCGGCGTTGTCTTCAATGACTAATATTTTTTTCATGACCAAGCTATTTAAATGAAAATGAAAATTAAAATAGCTTGCCCCGAAACCTCGGGGAAAATGAAAAACCAGACTGGAGTAAGTTCAAACGGGTGGGGTTTTTCATTTTTATTTTCCCCGAGGTTTCGGGGCAGGCTATTTTAATTTTCATTCTTCAGCGGTATTTCAACAAAAAAAGAAGTGCCTTTGCCTTCTTCGCTTTCAAAGCGGATATGGCCGCCCATCAGTTCCACATAGCGGCGCACGATGTGCAGCCCCAAGCCCGTGCCTTTTATATTTTCGACATTGTGCGCCCGGAAAAAACGGGTGAACAAATGTTTCTGGTCTGCTTTCGGGATGCCGATGCCCTCGTCTTTTATGGTGATTTTCAAAAGGTCTTCTTCAAACCGGACACGGCAGTGGATGCGCTTTCCGGGCGGCGTATATTTGGTGGCATTCGACAGCAGGTTGAAAAAAACAGGCCGCAGGAAATTTTTATCAAAAAACACCTTCCTGCCATCTCCGTTGCCCTCGTACTCCAATACCTGACCGGGCTTCAACTGCTCGCGGAACTCATCCACCACGTCCTCACAAAAGGGTTTGAAAAGGAAGGCTTCCTGCTGTGGTTTGACGAAGCCTTCTTCCAGGCGGCTTAAAGATAAAAAATCATTGAGAACAGAGGTCAAATTGTTCACCGCATTTTTTATGCGGGCTACGTGCTTCTGCCTTTTGGGCTGCTGTTCTGTTTTTTGGTAGGCCTCCACCAGCTCGATGGAAGAGAGGATGGTACTCAGCGGCGTGCGGAACTCGTGGGAGGCCATGCTCACAAAACGGCTTTTCAGTTCGTTCAATTCCTTTTCTTTTTCCAGCAGTTCTTTCAGTTCTTTCTCGCTTTTGCGCAGCGCATGCTCGGCCGTTTTTCGCTCGTCCACTTCCTTTTCCAATTGCTTGTTTGTTTTCAGCAATTGGTTGACCACCTCTACGAGTTTGTCCGTCCGTTCGCTCACCTTGAGTTCCAGTTCTTCGTTTTGGGCTTCGAGGGCGAGGTTGAGTTTCAGTATTTTTTCTTCCGCTTTTTTCACGTCCGTGAGGTCGTGGATGATGCCCGTGAAAATCCGTTTTTCACCCAAAAAAACTTCGCTCACCGCCAGGCGCAAAGGGAAGAGCGTACCATCTTTCCTCTTGCCTTCCACTTCCCTGCCGATACCGATTATGTGGGGTTTTTTCGTCTCGATATACCTTTTTATGTATCCATCGTGCTTGTGGCTGTGAGGTGCCGGCATCAGCATATTGACACTCTTGCCGACCACTTCTTTTTCTGCAAAACCAAAAAGCTTCGCCGCCGCCGGGTTGATCGTTTCCACGATCCCCTTTTCATCAATGGTGACGATGCCATCAATGGCCGTATCAATAACAGCTTTCAAGCGCAGCGCCGCATCTGAAGTCAGGTTGGTTTTGATTTTGTTTTTCACACACAGGTTGTTTTCCGAAAGCTATTGGTACAAATCGTAATTAGCCAACCATTTAGTTTTTGGTTAAATGCCACATTATCAGGGGTTTGGCAGACTAATCACTAATCAACTAATTACTTCACTAGAACTTTTTTTTCTGAAAATCATCAATCGAAGTTGCCTTTTCCCGTCAGTTTTTTTCATGGGCTTCCGGGCGGCGGGGTTTTGCAACCCGCACAAAAATCAAGGCTTCGGGTAAAATGCGGGGTGGCAAAACCCCGCCGCCCAGAAGCCCTGGGGCAGATGATGGAAAAGAGTGCGGGCAAACCCTTTCTACAATTTTCAAAAATGTCCTTTCCGCAAATTAACAGATAGCAAGGTGTATTTCCAAATGACATTAATCAGAGAAAAAACTGACGGATGTCACTTTTCAAATTGTTCTTTCGGCGGAACTTGCAGCCAGAAAAGAAACAAAAGGTGGACAGAATTAGAAAGAAATTGTTTAATAATTCTGGCCTGCCATTTAATCGTACACCTTTAATAACAACAATATGAATGTCTTAAAACCAGTCTCAACCATTATGACAAAGCAGCTCGTCACTGTTGTCGAGGATGCTACCTTGAAAGAAGTGAGCGACATTTTCAAAGAAAAAAACATCCACCATATCCCCGTGGTGCGCTATAAATCAATAGTGGGCATAGTGAGCCGGACGGACTTCGACAAGTTCATCCACGGCAAGCCCCACGGCACGGACAAAGGCGACGACCTCATCCGAAACACCCGCCTCAACACTTGGAAAGCAAAAGACATCATGACCAAGGGCTTGGCAAAAATCGACAGCAAAGAGCCGATCCGTACCGTGCTGGGCATTTTCAAAATGAACCGTTTCCATGCCCTGCCGATTGTTGACAACGACGAACTGGTAGGCATCGTAACGACACTTGACATCATCACTGCCCTGGCAGACGAACCAATAAAACTGGAAGATTACGAAACCGCCAAACCATGATTCTATGCACACCATTCAAATACTCGGCGTAAAAGACCACTCGGGC
>DROJ01000377.1 GCA_011321935.1 Bacteroidota bacterium
CGCTGAAAGTGCAGTTGGTCACGGTTGGAGAACTGGAAAAAGAGTTGAACATCCCGCCGCCCTCATTACCTGCCGTATTGCCATTAAAGGAGCAGTTGGTCACAGCAGGGGAGGCGGAGGTTTGGTTGCCCATCCCTCCGCCGGCGGCTGCCGAGTTGCCGCTGAATGTGCAGTTGGTCACGGTTGGAGAAGAGGAGACGAGGTTGAACATCCCGCCGCCGAAGGTGACCGCCGTATTGCCGCTGAAGGTACAGTTGGTCACGCTTGGAGAAGAAGTACTTTCGTTGCTCATCCCGCCGCCTTGGTATCCCAAATTACCGCTAAAGGAGCAGTTGGTCACGCTTGGAGAAGAGGAGAATAAGTTGAGCATCCCGCCGCCAGAGCTGTTTGCCGAGTTGCCACTAAAGGAGCAATTGGTCACACTTGGGGAGGAGGTCAAGTTGAACATTCCGCTGCCGCGGTCCTCAAGGTACCCCACCCCATCTGCCTTTCCCCCAGAGACGGTAAAACCATCTAATACTGCCGTGCTGTTCAGTCCATTGTTGTTGAAAATGACATGGTAGGAGTTGTCCGAATCATCCCCCTGCGTACCGATGTCGCCGCTGAGGGTAGTCACGTTGGCCGCCCAGTCCCTTTGCGAAAGCTGGCCCTCCATGCCGACGAAGCCGCCGTAGATGCCCACGCCGTTTTTCATGATGAAAGGAATAGTGCGGTCAGTGCCGGTAGTGGGGTAATAGGTGCCTGCGGCAACCCATATTTGGGTGATGTTGGGACAGATACCCGTGAGGGCAAGGGCATCCTGCAAATCAGTAAAGGCATCTGCCCAAGAGGTGCCGTCGTTGTTGCCCATTGCCTGTCCGTTGACATAGGCAATATTGCCGGGCGGGCAGGCGACGGTGATGGATTCGCTGCCGAGAGAAACCCCGCCCAAAGTGGCCACCGCGTGGTAAGACCCCGTTTCGGGAACGGTGAAAAGCTCCGTGCCGGTCAGGGTGGTGGTATCCCCCGTCCCTTCGTTGATCCAGACATAGGTGATGTAGGCCACGCTGTCCGCAGCCGCAATGGCCGAAAGGGTGTTCCCCTGTCGGGTGAGCAGGAACGGCTTCGAGGGGCGGCATTTATTAATGGGGCTTTCAATATCACAGGTCGTGGGGAAGGCATCAAGTTTGACGCGGTTGTAGCTTATATCGCGCCTAAAAACATTCCAGGAAGGTGGTATGCTGGTTAAATCATTGTACGATAGTTTAATAAAAACATTTGACTTATTTGGAAATGCTGGGATATCACCGACGAACTGGTTGTGACTCAGGTCTAAAAACGAAAGCAAAGGCAATGTCGCCAGCACGGGGTCAAGTTGGCCCGTGAGGCTGTTGCTGTCTAAGTTCATGATTTTCATACTGCTAAGACAGGACATGTCCGGCAAAGGCCCGGTAAGGTTGTTCTTGCTGAGTTTAATTGAAGTTATAGAACCGGGATTGGAATGGAAGGAACAGAAGGGGGGCAGGTTTCCGGAAATACCGTTGGAGTCCAAAGCTATTGCGATAATTTCATCCTTGGCGGCATTGCAGGTGACCCCGTCCCACCCACAGGCATCGGAAAGGGGCACGGGAGGGTTCTGGCTGAAATCAATGGGCCAGGGGGTGTACCAGTTGGCCCCGTCCGTCAGCACGGCAAATTCTATCAGGTCATCAATGACGTTTTGGGATGCCTGCGCCCGAAGGGCTGAAGTGCTCAGCAATAAACCAGCAAAAACAAGGCTTGTGAGAAGGCAGGTTATCTTTTTCATGAAAATTGAGTTTTATAAACTTCGAGTTGATATTTCACCAAAACTAAGGGCAGAAAAGGCCGAACGAAGAATCTTTTCAGGGAAGGGCGGGGATTTTTCAGGGAAGGGCGGGAATTTCTCAGGGAAGTGAAAAGAGGGAATTGGATATTAGGGTATCTGGGGGTGGGTATTGAGCTTGATGCGTATTTGGAATTTTATGGAAGGAAACCGGAGAAGGCTTTCCGCAACTGCTGTTGGGTATATGGCTTGTGGAGTACCTCGTGTCCGGCGTAATAGCTGGGGGAACCGGAGAGGTCTTGGTCTCTTGCGCCGGTGATGAAAAGGATTTTTACGAGGTATCGGGTGCGGAGCAAGCGAGCAAGGGACATGCCGTCCCCGCTGTCTTTTTGGTGGAAATTGAGGATGGCAAAACCGGGCAGGTGCCGGGCGCAAAGGGAGAGGGCTTTTGCTGCGCCGTCGGCATGAAAAACCCGGTAGCCTTTTGATTCCAGTATTTTTTTTAAATCGTCGGCAATAATAGGCTCGTCTTCGAGCAGCAATATTTTGGTGGAGCACATGGGGGCAAGTTGGGGCTGTTGGCTTTTAGGTCAAAAGGAAATTCAGGGAAGGGCGGGGATTTTTCAGGGAAGGGTTTCATGGTTTCATTGCTTCATGGCTTCATTGCTTCATTGTTTCATGGCTTCTTAAATATATTACTTACTTCGTACACTGGATAAACACTGATGAAAATAATGTTTTATGGGTCGTGGTAATTTTGACGTGATTAGAAGCTCCTACATCAAACCCAAGTCTCCGCTCTTTTGTCATCCTGTAAGGATCTGTTCACGTTAGGGCGGCTGTCATGGCTTCCCTTCTAACGTGAACAGATCCTTACAGGATGACAAAAGAGCGGAGACTTGGGTTTGATGTAGGAGCCTGAAAATCAAGTCAATATACTTTCATGTTTATCACGTCAAAATTAACACGAACGTTTTATGAAATAAATAGCGCCCTAAAAAAGAACATTTTGCAAAAAAATAATGGCGGAACAAAGTAGTATAACCTACCGAAAGAATTTGGTGGGAACATTAAAGCTGCCCAAATTCAATCAAAGTGGCATAACCCTCTCCGTCCGAAACAACTGGTGTGCCTTTCAGTTTTTTGCTCAAAATATTCACGAGGTTGGTACCGAAAGAAGTGCTGTTTTTCAATTCGGGCGCGGCATCTTTGCCCACCCCATCGTCGGCGATTTTGAGGCAAAGCCGACCGGGTTTATTTTTCCAAAGTGCAATTTCGATGCTTCCTTTCCGGCCGTTGGGGAAAGCATATTTCAACGAATTGGTCACCAACTCATTGATAATCAGACCCAAAGGGATGGCGGTGTCCACGTCGAGGTGCATGGGCTGGACTTCATATATTATTTTGATGCGGCCGTCGTCCAAGCCAAAAGTATCGAGCAGGGTGTCGCCGAGGTTGTGGAGGTAGTCCTGCATTTCGACGGCGGCGAGCTTGTCGCCCATGTAGAGTTTTTGGTGGATGAGGCTCATGGCTTCCACGCGGGTCTGTCCTTCGCGCACGGCGTCGAGGGCGTTTTCGTCTTTGATGTGGCGGGACTGGAGGTGGAGCAAACTGGACAAAACCTGCAGGTTGTTTTTGACGCGGTGGTGGATTTCTTTTATCAAAAATTCTTTTTCTTCGTTGCGCTTGCGCAATTGGCGGGTGAGGCGGAAAAGCAAGGCCCCTGCCAACAGGGCAATTGCAAGGAAAGCGACGATGGCCAACAACCTGGAACGCTGCCGGGCAAGCTGCCCTTGCTGCAAAGTTATTTTCGCTTCCTTTTGGGCAGTTTCATATTTCGTTTGCAGCTCAGACACCCGCTCGGTATTTTCAGCATTGAGCAGGCTGTCGCTGATTTCCATGTTTAGTTTTTGGTAAAAAAAAGCAGAGTCGAAACGGCCCATTCCGGCATAAGAGGCAGCAAGTTGTTCATAACATACACTCTCCAAATAGTGCAGGTCGGTTGCTTTTATATATGACAAGGCGTTCAGGTGGTACGGCAGGGCTTTTTGGTAGTTTCCGAGGAGGTTGTTAGCAATTCCGATGTTTTGAAGGGCAATGTTTTCCATCCTATCTGCCCCCAGGTTTCTGGACATTTTCAGGTATTCTTCAAAATCAGCCAATGCTTCCGGGTAGCGTTTTAAAGACATTAGGATATTTCCCCTCGAATTGAGCGAATTGGAAATACTGTACTTTCTGCCCAATTGCCTGCTAAGTGCGAGGCCTTCACTTTGAAAGGCAAGTGCTTTTTCATATTCGCCCAACTCTGCCCACAAATCAGCCAACAGTTGAGCGGCGTAAGCAAGTTCAGACAGTAGGTTTTCTCTTTTTGCCAAATCATAAGATTTTTGGGTATAGGCTAGTGCGTCGTCCCATTTTTCGAGCCAATAAAATAGGCTTCCTATTTTTCCATAAGCCAGGGCAATCCCTTTTGTGTATTTGTGTTCTTCATTGATTTCGAGGGTTTTAAAAGCGTATTCGGTCGCTTTTTCATATTCGCCCAAACGCTTGTATATAAACAGGAATACTTTATAACAGGATGCCAGTTTTTTCCAGTTTCCTTGTTCATCAAAACCCTTAGAGGCGGGCTCAAGATAGACAAGTGCGGAATCCAGCCTACCGATATTTGCATGGCCCCTGGCAATGGCATATTCCAGCTTGGGCAACCACTCCCGTGCATCCAACTGCTTTGCGAGGGCGTATGTTTTCTGAAAAAATTTCAGGCCGTCGTCCCAATTTTCTTTATCATACTTTTTTGCCAGATCATAAAGCTGCCTGATTTTGGTGGTGTCCTCGGGCAATTGTCCTACTGCCGAGGCCAAGCTGTCGAGGCCAGCAGTTTGGGCGCTTGCATTTTGCAAAAAAATAAAAGATGAAAATAAGATGCAGAATATTGTTTTCATTTTCTTTTGGATATATGGATTTGGTATTGGGGGCTTTCTTTGTGTTTAAGAAAGGTCGCCACGGATTTGCACAGATTAAACACGTATTATAAATAAAGTGTAACTACTGAAGTGATTAGTAATTAGTTGAAGAGTGATAAGTCCGCCAAATCCCTGACAATGTGGCATTTAACCAAAAACTAAATGGTTAGCTAATTACGATTTGTACCATTAGCTTGAAGTTGCGGCAGATTGTTTATTTGCCGCGGATATATTTTTCGCCACGGATTTCACGGATTTTCACGGATTATATAGGCATGGATTTTTTTTATAAAAAAGTCCATGATAATCCGTGATAATCTGTGAAATCCGTGGCGGCTAAAAAAACAATCGGTGGCGACCATTTTCAAATATTTTTCAACCTCGCCAACAGTTCCTCCCGCAGGTTGCGGCTCACCGGGATTTTGTTTTTGCCGATGTGCAAATACAGTTCCCCGATGGCTTCGATATGGGAAAGGTTGACAATATAAGAGCGGTGCACGCGCAAAAATTCTGGCTTAGCTGAAATGTCCTCGCTGAATTTTTTGAGGGTCTTGGTCACGAGTATTTCTTTTTCACGGGTGATTATTTTACAGTAATAATCATCTGCCTCAATCCACAGGATGTCTTTAAAAAACAGGCGCTGCATACGCTGTTTTACTTTTATAAAAAGGCGGTCATTGAGCAGGTACGCATTATCAGCAGGTTCGGCCGTACTTTCTTTTTTGATAAAATGGCTGAGTGCCAGTTCGATGGCATGCTTGAGGTCGCGCCCGCGGTAAGGTTTTGATAAAAATGCCTGCGGCTTGGTTTTTTGCGCTTGGGCAAAGGTGGCATCGTCGGAATTGCTGGTGAGGAAAATAATGGGGAGGCCCTGTTTTTGGCGGATGCGGCGGGCGGTCTCGATGCCGTCCCATTCGCCCTCCAATTGGATATCGAGCAGGGCGAGATCGGGGAAGGGTTTTTGATTGAAAAAAGGCAGGGCATCTTCGCCCGAAGCAATCGGCCCCATGATACCAAAACCCATTTCCGACAGCCTGTCTTCCAGGTCAGCAGCGATGATGGGGTCGTCTTCGACGATGAGGATGTTTATTTTTCCCATGACGACGCAATTTAGTACCAATGCGTAATGTTTTGTGCAAAAGGAGTGAAAAATATTTGTAACTATTCAGCACAAGCAAATAAAAGAGGTTTCCCGCAAAGTCACGCAAAGGTTTCGCAAAGTCACGCAAAGCTATACGTGTACTCGCCTTGCTTTGCGTGACTTTGCGAAACCTTTGCGCGACTTTGCGGGCGTGTCCCGAACCTTCGGGGAAATACTTTTGAGGGTGCTGAATA
>DROJ01000378.1 GCA_011321935.1 Bacteroidota bacterium
ATAGACCTTATTCGGATTTGTGTGCGCCAGCACGCAAACCGTCCAAATTCATTGCTTTTGAAAAGGCTTCGTGCAAAAAATTTTAGAATAAAGTCTATTTTATAATGGATAAAAAAATAGAAAAGAAAAATTGGACCTGGCAGAAAATCGCCCTTTACGTGGCCATCTTGGCGGGGGCGGGTTTCCTGTTTTCGGCCATTTATAAAGATGCAGGCAAATCCAGCTTGAACGTGGAAACAGAGCGGCTTTTGGTGGACACCATCCATCAGGGGGTCTTCCAAGAGTTCATTCCCGTGACCGGGATCGTGCAGCCGATCAAAACGGTTTTTATTGATGCCATAGAAGGCGGGCGGGTGGAAGAAAAATTTGTGGAAGACGGCGCCATGATGAAAAAAGGGCAGCCCATCCTGCGGCTTTCCAACTCCGACCTCCAGCTCAACTACCTCAACCAAGAAGCCCAGACCGTCGCCCAGATCAACTCTATCAGGAACACTTCGCTGATGATGGAGCAACAGAGCCTCACCCTCCGCGAGCAGGCCTTGGACGTGGAATACCAGATAGACCTGTTTTCGAAAAGAAACAAGCGCAACCAAGAACTCTACAAAGCCAAAGCCGTGGCAAAGGTAGATTATGAAGAAACGACCGACCAGTTGGAACACCTCTACCGCCGCAAAAAAATGCTGGCAATGACCATCGAAAAGGACAGCATGTTCCAAGTTTTGCAGCAGGAACAAATGACCAACTCGGTTGACCTGATGAAACGCAACCTCGCCATCGCCCGGCAAAGCCTCGACAACCTGATAATAAAATCACCAATAGATGGCCAGCTTTCTGGCCTCAATACGGAACTCGGAGAACTCATCAACCAGGGAGAAAGCATTGCCCAGGTTGACAACCTCGACAACTTTAAAATCAGGGCGCGCATTGACGAGTATTACATCAGCCGCATATTTATAGACCAGCGAGGCTCTTTCCAATTTAGTGGAAAAACTTACAACCTGCGCATCAAAAAGATTTACCCGCAAGTGACCAACGGCTCTTTTGAAGCCGACCTCGTTTTTACCGACGAGGTGCCTTCCAATATCAAACGTGGGCAGTCTGTTTCGATAAAACTGGAACTGAGCGCAGAAGAAAAAGGGCTCCTTTTGGCGAGGGGCAGTTTTTACCAAAAAACGGGCGGCAACTGGATTTACAAAATAGTGCCCGGCTCGAACGTAGCCCAAAAACAGGACATAAAAGTAGGCCGCCAAAACCCCAATTTCTACGAAGTATTGGGCGGCCTAAGGCCCGGCGATGTGGTCATCGTATCGAGCTACGACAACTTTGGGGACAAAGATGAATTGATTTTAAAATAAAAATAAATGGCTAAATGGTTGAATGGTTAGATGGTTAACCATTCAACCATTCAACCATCCAACCATTTAATTCAACAATGATTCGCACCAGCAATTTATTCAAAGTCTATCGCACCGAAGAGGTGGAAACCACTGCGCTCAACGACGTGAGCCTTGAGATCAAACAAGGCGAGTTTGTGTCGATAATGGGCCCCTCCGGCTGCGGAAAATCTACGCTGCTCAACCTCCTCGGCATGATAGACAGCCCCACCAAAGGGGAGTATTATTTCATGGACGAAGAGGTCGGCAATTTGCCCGAGCGCAAGCGTTCCAACGTGCGCAAGCACAACCTCGGCTTCGTGTTCCAGAGCTTCAACCTCATTGATGAACTCACCGTGTTCGAGAACGTGGAACTGCCCATGCTCTATACCAAAGTGCCGGGCGCCGAGCGCAAAACGCGGGTGGAAGAACTGCTAGAAAGGATGAACATCATGCACCGCCGCAACCACTTTCCACAGCAACTTTCCGGTGGGCAGCAGCAGCGCGTGGCCGTGGCCCGTGCCATCGTGAACCGCCCAAAACTGATCCTTGCGGATGAGCCTACCGGCAACCTCGACTCTTCCAACGGCGATGATGTTATGAAAACACTCGCCGAACTCAACCAGGAAGGAACGACCATCGTGATGGTGACGCACTCGCCTTATTGCGCCGAGTTTGGCAACCGCATCGTCCGTTTGCTCGATGGGCAGGTGGTGACGGAGAACCTCGTGCAGCAGTATTTGTAGTTAAAATTGGGTGGTTCCAAAATGCCGGTGTCTATTTCTCTCGGTGTCCGGGGGCCCCGGACACCGAGAGAAATAGACACCGGCATTTTGGAACCACCCTTTATTTGGAAGGTTTAGGCCCTCATTTATTCTCGATCCTTTCCATCAATTCCTCCCCCGTCTCCATATCTGTCGCATGTATGTCAACGTGCAGCACATGTGGCCAGACCCTTTCCTCATCCACGAATACCCAGATATAATCGAGCTTGGAGTACCTCCCATTGCAAGTGATGGTGGCGATGGGCTTGTGTTGAGCGTCCATTTCCAAATGGATTTTCCTGCCGTCATAGGCTGTCAGCTCAATCCAATAGCCGTTCCCGCCCTTGTCTTTTTTCGAACTGAAGCCATAGGCAAAAGTCCGCTCCAGCCAGCCCAGTTCCCTTCTTTTCCCGTTTTCGCTGGCATAGCGCAGCCAATAAACTTCGGCGGGTTTTGATTTTTGAAAATTCCCGTCCTTGTCCAGTCTTGCCACATAGACGATGGTGTTCTCGTTTTGGTTTCTTTGAATAAAAAACAGGAAATTATCTATATTTGAAGGGATCGGAAAATCGGCAGGCCTGCCATTTTCTAAATCTTGTCCAAAAGAGAAAGTGCTGGTAAAAAAAGTCAATAAAAAAACAAAGCTGCAATATTTCATTCGATCAATATTAGGGTTTAATTGGAAATTAAGAAATTCAGAAATTTCTAATTTCCCAATTTCATAATTTCATAATTTCATAATTTCCCAATTTCCAATTAACCCTTAGTTCTCTAATTCTTCTTTAACATGCAATAGACGCCGCAGGGCAGTGATATTCGTTAAAATGGCCATAAAAAAAATAGGCAGCGTAAATACAGATATGGTCTCGAACAAGGGGAACGGCAACCAGTCTTTGGTTATTTTTATATCGCTGCCAAATTGGGCAGAGAATATACCGCAGGCCACTGCCGACACGCCGATCAATATTACCCGTTCTGGCCGCTGCATAAACCCGACAGCCGCAGTGGCCCCCAAACTTTCCGCCCTTGCCCTGGTGTAACTGACCATGATAGACCCGATCATGGCAATGAAAGCAAAAAGCGAACTCAAAAAATAATCATGCGCCACGAGGTACCAACAGATACCGAGGAACATAATCATCTCGCTGTAACGGTCGAGCACGGAATCATAGAAGGCGCCGTAATTAGAGGCCATTTTCCCCACCCTTGCCAAGCGCCCGTCTATCATATCGAACAGGCCGCCAAACAGGATGACCGCACCCGCCCAGCCAATATAGGAATGGTCGTTCCTCGCCCCGCGCTCGGCGCCCAGAATGAAAACAACGGTGGCCGCCGTATTGATGAGCAGGCCAATGGTGGTGATGGTATTTGGCCGTACTTTCCATCTGACCAACAGGTCAATGAACGGGTTGATGACTTTGTAAACAATGGGCTGTCCGTACTTCTTGAGCAGGTTCTCACTCATAATGCAAGGGTTGTTTGTTATCGAAATTAATTACCGATGTGCCGCAAAAGTAGCAGGTTGATTCTGTATTAAAGGAATGAATGGAAGCGAAGAAGGTTTTGCCTCTCGGCAAATAAATTTGGTTTAAGGTTGGGCAAAGTTAGGAAATGGTTGCAAAGGGGAATAGTTTTAAGAAGAAAAAAATATCGGTATATGCAACGCCAATAAACATGATTGAACTCATCTGCTTTTTGACAATAATGGTCGAAACTATTTTTTGACATGAAAAAACTGTTGCAATATTCAGCATTAAGTAATGCTCAAAAATAACTTTCCGATTTACGTTTACTAAACTTTTAAAGTTTAGTAAACGTGGGTTTCAATTTTTCGATAAAAAAATACCGCTTTAATATTCATAATTAAATAAATATAAAATCAAAATTATGACCATACGTTTCCACTCTTTTTGCTTTCTGATAGCTGCTTGTATATTCCTATCCAATTGCAAAACTTCCCATAATACGCCCATCCCGAACACACAGAAAACATCTTTAAACGATCCTTTCAAAGAGACTATCGTGCCCAGTCAATTTTTTGAAATAAAAGGCAATGAGAACAATGTGCTGGAAGGCGAACAGGGAACGGTCATGGTTTTCCGAAAGGTTGTTTTTTAAATAAAGAAGGCGAAATAGTGGAAGAAAATATTGACATAGAACTCGCCGAAGCATTTTCATTAACCGATATATTATTGTCAAATCTCGCCACTGTTTCCGATGGTAAACAATTGATTACCGATGGCATGATTTATTTTAATGCCACCTCAAACGGGGAGCAATTAAAAATAAATAAAAACAATCCGATATATATCGAAATACCAACAGACGAGCGAAAACCTGATATGCAGGCATATAAAGGTGAGCGGGATGAAAATGGAAATATAAATTGGGTTGACCCTAAAAAATTGGAAACGTTTTTAAATATTGTTGACCTCGGTTTATTGGATTTTTACCCAAAAGGATTTGAAGCTGAGGTGGAAGCGCATATGCCGTATAAAGGACATGAATATGCGTCGAAAGAATTAAAAGACAGTTTGTTTTATAGCTTGTCTTTCGACAATTTGATTAGGATGAATGAATTAGAAAAAAACCTTCCTGCGACTGGATACAATGAGCCGTATTATAATAAAAATAAACAAGTCGTCGATGGGAAATATACAGCGGATTCTTATGAAACAGAATACGAACATGGCGTTGACAGCGCATACAATTATTCTTTTTTTCAAGGCATTGACCCCGTATTAATAAAAACTATCAGGTCGAAACCTTTTCAAAATACATTAATCGCAACAAGAGAATTTGAAAAAAGATTGGCTTATATATACGAATCATGCCATAACTCCATTTTAGAAATTTACTCTAAAAACCTTGACAAGAATATGTGGGAGTTAGACATGATGGCAGCGGATTATTTGAATAGTCGGAAAATCGACCCAGATGCCATTAATAGTGGAGACAAAATGGAGTGTTCACCTACTAACCTTAAAGAGATAGAACAAACATTCCGAAATTTTTCTAGCCAAAAACTAACCAACGTAAAAGGCGGAAAAAAATATGCAACCTTATTAAAAGGCTATTATGAAAAAAGGTTAAAAGAAGTGCGAAAAGAATTGGAGTCCAAACAAAAAGAGTTTTTACAAAAAAGAAAAAAAGAAAACGAGGAAGTAAAAAAGGTAACCGAGGAATATAAAAAATTACTTTTTAAAAGAGAAAAATATAGAATGGAAACTTATGGCTTCGAGTGGACAAATACAGGCTGGATCAATATTGATACTGGAACAATACCAAAAACATGGGGCAGGAAGGGATTAGAAGTATTTGTAAAAAATGGGAGCGAGTACGATCAGGTTTATACATATGTCATATATTCTTCCATCAAAAGTTTGTACCGATTAAATACCGCTGACAAAGAAACCTTTTTTGCCGGAAACAATTCAGATCGGGAAATGCTGATGCCAAAGAAAAAGCAGGCCACCATTATTAGCATTGCTTATAAAGAAGAAAAAATATTTTTAGGAAAACAGGATTTTATAACAGGTAATCCATCGGTTGTGATTAATTTATTTTCATCCTCAAAAACAGAAATAGAAAAAGCCCTTAAAAGATACGACAATTATTCGCCCGAAAATAATATAGGCAAAGATTTGCAGTACATGGCCTTTTTTGCAAAAGAACAAAATCGGCAAAAAGAATTGCTCTCGGAAATTGAATTTACGAGAGAGTTATTTATCACAGTCTATTCTGAATGCTATTGCGGGAGTGGGAATTAATTCGCTTAAAGGTGTCGGACGCCTCGGAGGCGTCCGACACCTAAACCCTACCGCGACAAATACATATACCGCTGATTATCCAGTTCCCTAAAAAACGGATCGCTCAGGTCAACAATAAAGCGGATGGACTCACCGGTAGATTTCATTTCCGGGCCCAGGTTTTTGTCCACGCCGGGAAATTTATTAAAAGAAAAAACAGGTACTTTAATGGCGAAGCCTTTTGGTTTTGGATTGATATTAAAGTCTTTTAATTTATGTGTGCCGAGCATTACTTTGGTTGCTATATTCAAATAAGGCACATCATATGCTTTCGCAATAAACGGCGTGGTACGGCTTGCCCGGGGGTTGGCTTCGATCACATATACCTGCTCGTCTTTAACGGCAAACTGCACATTTATCAATCCTTTTATTTTTAATGCTTTCGCCAATTTCTCCGTATAATCCACCATTTTGCTGACCGAAGCGACGGAGAGGCTATAAGTCGGCAGCACCGCCGCACTGTCGCCCGAGTGGACGCCGGCGGGTTCGATATGTTCCATGATGCCCATGATGTGAACATCGTCGCCGTCGCAAATGGCATCCACTTCGGCCTCTTTTGCCCGGTCAAGGAAGTGGTCAACCAACACCTTGTTGTCGGGCATTTTTTTGAAAATAGAAAGTACGTGCCGCTCCAGTTCGTCGTCGTTGATGACGATGCGCATGTCCTGCCCGCCGAGCACATAGCTTGGGCGCACCAACACGGGGTATTTTATTTCTTTGGCAATGCGGACAGCTTCGGTGGCGTCGGTGGCAACGCCAAATTTTGGATAAGGGATATCGAGGTCGCGCAGCAGGCCGGAAAACCGGCCCCGGTCTTCGGCCAAATCCATGCTCTGAAAATCGGTGCCGATGATCTTGATCCCTTTTTCGTGAAAGGTCTCGGCGAGTTTCAGCGCCGTCTGCCCGCCCAACTGCACGATGATGCCTTCGGGTTTTTCCAGTTCGATTATTTCTTCCAAATGCTCCCAAAAAACCGGCTCGAAATAGAGCTTGTCGGCAATGTCAAAATCGGTGGAAACCGTTTCGGGGTTGCAGTTGACCATGATGGCTTCGTATCCGACTTCTTTGATGGCCATCACCCCGTGGACGCAGCAATAATCGAACTCGATGCCCTGCCCGATGCGGTTTGGGCCAGAACCGAGGACGATGATTTTTTTCTTGTCTGCTGTCGGGATGCTTTCGTTTTCGCTATCAAAAGTGGAGTAGAAATAAGGTGTCTGCGCCTCGAACTCGGCAGCGCAGGTATCCACCATTTTAAAGGTGCGGCGGATGCCCATTGCTTTTCTGGCCTTGCGCACATCCTCTTCTTTTACCCGCATCACCCAAGCAATCTGCGCATCGGCATAGCCGACCTCTTTTAGTTCGCGGAAGAATTTTTCGGGAATGTCCTCTGGCAGGTTATAGCGCATCAGTTCATGCTCCATGTCCACGAGGCGCTTGATCTGCTTGATAAACCAGGGGTCAATTTTTGTTAATTTATGCACTGTCCTATCGGTCACTCCCAAGCGGAGGGCATCTTTCAACCTGAAAATGCGGTCTTCGCTCGCATGTTCCAAGCGGTGCAAAATGTCCTCCGTCCGTATCCATTCCTTCATGTCGGCGCCGAGTCCCTGCCGTTTGTTTTCCAAACCCTGACATGCCTTTTGCAGGGCTTCCAAAAAATTGCGGCCAATGGCCATCACCTCGCCCACAGATTTCATTTGCAGCCCGAGTTCCGTATTTGCGCCGGGGAATTTGGCAAAATTCCAGCGCGGCATTTTTACGATCACATAATCGAGGGTGGGTTCAAAATAAGCCGAAGTCGTTTTGGTAATCTGGTTTTTGAGTTCATCCAAATTATAGCCGAGCGCCAGTTTTGCAGCAATTTTTGCAATCGGATAGCCCGTTGCCTTGCTCGCCAATGCCGAAGAACGGCTCACCCGCGGGTTGATTTCGATGACGATCAGTTCCTCCGTATCGGGGTTCATCGCGAATTGGATATTGCAGCCTCCGGCAAAATTCCCGAGCGAGCGCATGGCCAAAATAGCCTGGTTCCTCATTTTCTGATAGGCCGTATCGCTCAAGGTCATAGCAGGCGCAACGGTGATGCTATCGCCCGTGTGAATGCCCATCGGGTCGAGGTTTTCGACCACACATATAATGACCACATTGTCGTTGGCGTCGCGCAACAATTCCAATTCGAACTCTTTCCAGCCAAGCACTGCCTTGTCTATCAGCACCTCATGGCTGGGCGAAAGGTTGAGGCCACGGCGCAGCAGGTCATCAAAATCTTCTTCCTTGTGGACAAAGGCCGCACCCGTTCCGCCCAAAGTATAGGAGGGGCGGATGACCAACGGAAAGCCTATTTCCTGCGCCGCTTCTTTGCCCTCCAAAAAAGAATTGGCAATCTTTGAAGGGGCCACGCCCAAGCCCTGCGCTATCATATGGAGGCGGAAGGCTTCCCTGTTTTCGGTCAGGTCAATGGCCGCTATGTCCACGCCGATCATCTTGACGCCGTACTTTTCCCAGATGCCCAATTTGTCGGCTTCGATGGCGAGGTTGAGTGCCGTTTGGCCGCCCATCGTCGGCAGCACGGCGTCTATTTTCCGCTCCTCCAAAATCTGCACGAGGCTCTGCGTGGTCAGCGGCAAAAGGTAAACGTGGTCGGCCGTCATGGGGTCGGTCATGATGGTGGCGGGGTTGGAATTGATGAGGCTCACCTCGATCCCTTCTTCGCGCAAAGACCGGCTGGCCTGTGTGCCGGAATAATCAAATTCACAGGCCTGGCCAATGATGATGGGGCCAGAACCGATGATGAGGACGGATTTTATGGAAGTATTTTTTGGCATGGTTGCTTTCTGGAAATGTAGTGATCAGTGATTAGTGACCAGTGATCAGTGGATCAGTGGATCAGTTTACTAAATTATTGATAGCCAATGATTTGGTGGACTAATCACTGATCTACTGATCACTGATCTACTAATCACTAATCACTGGTCACTGGTCACTGGTCACTAATCACTGCTCCACTAATTTACTTAAAAAAAGACCTCAAAGGCGCAGGGTGGCCTCGGAAGTCTTTGTTCTTGTTTTTCGGGGTGCAAATGTAGGTGATTGGGGCGGGTTGGCAAAGGGGAATTTTTTGGGGAGGGGGGAAGGTGAATCTTTAATATTTGTTAAATAATTTCTATCCACTTTCAAGCTGCTATTGGCAGTTGGCTATTAGCCATTGACTTTGGCCAACTGCTAATAGCCAATAGCGAACGGCTATTGAGCAAAGGGTGGAGTATTGGAAACAGTAATCAAGGAGACTCTTCGCAAAGCAAAAGGAGTTTTTGCCAAGTTGGTGATTGTGGGATCAAGTTTTAGGGTTTGGGCAATAAATCCGAACCAGTTTGCCGTCCAGTGGTTCGTTATCCAATATTGCCCGGTGAATTCTGTCGGCAAGTGCCGAGTAATCGGCATCGTAAGTGCAAGCAATGATGCCACAAAGATCGACATCCTGATAATGAAGCCTGAAAAAGTCTTTTCGGTTGAAGGTGAGCAGCGCCCGGTTTTGGGCAATTGCAAAACCAAGGACTTCCTCATCGGGAATGCGTTGATTGGCTTTACCTGCATCGAGAGAAGTTAAAACATCGTGGCCTAAAGCGGTCAGGTATTTCATTACCTGATGGTCAAAATTTTCATTCCCGTAAAGTTTTGCCATCGTTTTAGGTTGCTTCGTTTTCCTGAATTTCCCGGTGGATTTCTTTCCGGTTGGCACGGTAATAAGCCCAGGCATTGATGAGGTCTTCGGCGCGGAGGGAAGGGTAAGAAGTCAGCAAAGCAGCTTCCGAAGCCCCTGCCCTCCGGGCTTCCACTAAGAGCCAAACGGGAATTCGGGTGCGGATAATACAGGCACTGCCGCCACAAACATGGGGCGTTTTTTCAACGCCCACAAAGGTTTCGCCCAAGTCGGTGAAAATCCATTTCATCAGTTGGGCTTTTTCGGCCCTTGAAAGATTGGGCAGCAAGTCTTTTGCTTGTTGTAGTGCAGTCATGACTAAAATTTAGAACACCAATTTATAAAAATTCTCTGACTATTTCTAATTTTCAAACATACTCCGGGAAAACTACACAAAAACAAAAACCCGGAAATATAACACCCGCCAAACCTGCCTGTTGTGGCAAGTGGCAAATCAGGGCCAAGAAATATGCAGCTTGCCGACCTTGCCCTAAACTTTATTTTGCCTAAAAAAAAGACCTCAAAGGCGCAGGGTGGCCTCGGAAGTCTTTGTTCTTGTTTTTCGGAGTGCAAATGTAGGTGGTTGGGATGGGTCGGCAAAGGGGAATTTTTTGGGGAAGGGCTACACCCCATTTTTAACCATCGCCCCCTCACCCCGGCAACACTGTATATCTCAAATAAGGCTTCACCTCCTCATATCCCTGCGGAAATTCCTCCCTCAGTTCATGCTCCGAAATAGCCGGGTCAATAACCACCTTCTCTCCTTGTTCCCAATTGGCGGGAATCGTCATCCAGTGTTTTCGTACAGCCCGACGCCAGTCAGGAATTGGAGGGGTTCTCAAAGCCGTATCTTCTTCAACCTGTCCAAATCCCGCTTATTATCTTTCGCTTTGATGCTCTCCCGTTTATCATAAGCCTTCTTGCCCTGCGCCAGCGCTATTTCCACTTTCACCAGATTCCTGTCGGAAAAATAAACCCGGTACGGTACAATGGAAAAGCCTTTTTCTTTCACCCGCCGGAGCAGTTTTTTCAGTTCTTTTTTATGGAGCAACAATTTGCGGTCGCGGCGGGTTTCGTGGTTGGCATAAGTGCCGTTTTCATATTCTTTGATATACATGCTTTTGAGGAAAAGCTCTTCGCCTTTAAAAAGGCAATAGGCATCGGAGAGGCTCACATGGCCGTTGCGGATGGATTTTATTTCCGTGCCCTGGAGCATGATGCCCGCTTCGTATTTCGAATGGAAATGGTACTCGTACTTTGCCTTCCGGTTGATTATTTCTTTTGTTTTGCTCATTTATATTTTAAATGGTTGAATGGCCAAACGGCTGAATGGTTGAAGAATAGCCATCGTTTTATTTTAAATGAATGTGTCACAAATTAGTGGAATAAATATGTTTTGCCGCGAATGCACAAACGAAAACAACCATAAATGCCAGGGCAAACCTCCATGAAATTCGCGCATTCGCGGCCCGTCAAATAGGTATTCCACTCTTTTGTGGCACTGTCATTTAAAATTTTGGGCTTATGAAAAATATTAAACCAAGGCCATTGCCATGCCCGCTCATTTCAATTTCACCGCCGTGCCATAAGCCAAAATCTCCGCCGAGCCCTGCATGACCATCGAAGTGGTGAACCGGACATTAACAACGGCATCGGCGCCGATCCGTTCCGCATCGGCAACCATCCTGCCGATGGCCTGTTCCCTGGCCTGCGCCATCAACTTGGTGTATTCCCGGATCTCGCCTCCCGTGATTGCTTTCAGGACGGCGGTAATGTCCCTCCCGATATTCCTTGCCCGCACAGTGCTGCCCCTTGCTATGTCTATGGTTTCAGTGATTTCCCTTCCGGGAACAAAGTCGGTGGTCGTGATGATGATATTTTTGTCCATGATTAGTTATTTCAGGTGCCGGGCACCTTGCTCCAAATTATTTTGCGAACAACAATTTTTACAAGCCGCCTCCTGCCAAAAGCAAATAGCCAACGGCCAACGGCCTATCAAGTAAGATGATGAAATATACTGACCCTCACCAGCAGCACAATTCCAAAAACAATAAAAACCGCCCCGACGATGCGCCGCAGCCAAAGTATATAATGGGGCTTCAGCCAACGGCGGATGGCTTTGGCCAAGGCCGCTTTGGTAGAGTCCGTGACGACCAATGTGCCGATCAGCCCGCCATAAAAATAGAGCGCATCCGCATCGGTCGGTTCTTGGTTGGTGAACACCAGCCCCGACACGCCGATCCAAAAGAAAAAGGTAAAGGGGTTGAGGGTGTTCAGCAAAAAACCTTTCAGCCAGAGGCTGAGATAAGAGTGGTGCCGGATGGCCTTGTTTTTCATGTTCTTGATGGCCGGCGGCCTGCTCAACAATGAACCGGTGCCGAACAATATCAAAATGATGCCGCCAACGATGCCCAGCGTCATTTCCAGCCCGTCCCATTTCGTGATGGCCGCCACCAATGAAATGGCAAAATAAGTAACGGCCACAAAAAGAAGGTCGCTGACCCAAATGCCCAAGCCCAACATCCAGCCTGCCCGGAAGCCCTCCTCGATACTCGTCTGTATGAGCGCAAACAACAGCGGCCCTACCAAGATGCTCAATGCGAGGCCAAACTTTATCCCGTCCCAAAGTAGCTCCATGTTGAAAGGTTTGAAAGATTGTTACCAAGTATTTCGGTAGCCGGAACAAAGGCATTCCAAGTTTTTGAAACTTGGAATGCCTAAACCATTGACTGGCAGTGATAGAAATGCTGCTGGTTCAAAATTTTAATTTAAAAAAATGTTAATTTACAAATAGCTAAACATCAACTATTTGTGGACTAAATGTAAATTTCAACTCCAAACCGTCGCAACCAATTTCCTCCTTCCCCCGTTATTTCTGAACTCACAAAGGTATATCCCCTGCCAAGTCCCAAAGTTAAGGTTTCCAGCGGTGATCGGGATAGTGACGGAAGCGCCCACCATCGTAGATTTGATGTGCGCAGGCATATCGTCGGGGCCTTCCATGGTATGGGTCAGGTAAGGCTCGTTTTCTGGGACGATCCGGTTAAATACACTTTCAAAGTCTGTAAGCACCGATGGGTCTGCATTCTCGTTGATGGTCAGCCCGGCAGAGGTGTGCTTGATAAAAAGGTGCAAAAAACCGACGGGGGGCAGTTCTCCCGTTTGTTGGAGTACTTTCTGGGTGATCAAATGAAAACCCCGTGGAAAGGCCGGCAATGAAAATTCAAATTGTTGAGTCATATCCTTTTTTCACGGTGGAGCAGCCCGAAATAAATAGCCTGCTCCCTGAAAAGCAAAAGTAGCAATTTCAGCGTAGGAAAAACAGAATGGGCGCAACTAATAAACCAATGGCCAAAGGGCTTCCGCCACGAAAGGGGCCGTAAAAGCCCGCCCTTGTACGCCCATAGATTAGCAAAAAATGGCATGTTTTTAGTGGACTTTTTTTTTCCCGCCGTTTTGCCTCCAAACCCATTGTATTTATTGACTTATTAGACATTTTTATATCTAAATTTTTATAAACTATAATTTCTTTTTCAGTCAAGTACTGGATTTTTTCCTTTTTTTATTTGTATTTTTGAGGAAAATTACTCGCAAACATTCACTTTGGATAATGCTAATATAATGAGAACACAAATCACGTAAAAGCGATGCTGAAACAACAACTTAGTCACAAGTTACAACAGAAACTCTCCCCACAGCAAATCCAATTAATGAAGCTGTTGCAAATCCCGACAGCAGTCCTGGACCAAAGGGTACAAGAAGAATTGGAAGCCAACCCTGCCCTCGAAGAGGGCGAACTCGCAGAGGAAGACGAAATCACTGAAATGCTGCGCAATGCAGATGACGACAAATCAGATGACGAGCCTTCCGACTCCGAAGAAATAGACGACTTGGAAAGGGACGAAACGCCGCCCGAAGAAGAAGTGTCTTTGGACGAATACCTCACCGATTACATGGACGATGACGAGCCAAGCTATAAAACGAGGGGCGACAGCTACAATCCAGATGAGGAGCAAAAAGCCATTCCTTTGGCAGTCGAAAGCACGTTCCACGAATACCTGGAGCAACAGCTCGGCATGCTCGATTTCAAAGACGAAAGAGAGGAAGCCATTGCCCGCCAGATCGTCGGCAGCATTGACGACGACGGCTATCTGCGCAGGGAATCAGAAGCCATTCTCGACGACCTCGTTTTTTCCCAAAATGTGAGCGCAACAAAAGAAGAAGTGGAAAAATGGCTGTCCAGGATACAGCACTTTGACCCGCCCGGCATAGGCGCGCGGAATTTGCAGGAGTGCCTTCTTTTGCAGATCGACAATAAACGGACAAAAGAGGATGTCTCTGATGAAACCAAAGCGATACTCAAAATTTCCCGCAAAATCATCTCCCACCATTTTGATGAATTTACCAAAAAGCACTACCAGCGCATGCAGCGCCAATTGGGATTGACCGAGCCGCAACTGAAAGAGGCGATTGACGAAATACTCAAACTGAACCCAAAACCGGCCAGCGGATATGTGTCGAGCACCCGCAACACCCATTACGTCGTCCCCGATTTTATCATCAACAACAATGGCGAACTCGAACTGACCCTGAACACCCGCAACGCCCCCGACCTCCACATCAACGGCCAGTACAGGGACATGCTGCGGTCTTACAAAGCCACCACAAAAGGCAGGCGGGCAACGAAAAACGAAAAGGAGGCCATCATGTTCATCAAGCAAAAAATAGACAGTGCAAAGTGGTTCATTGATGCCATCCGCCAGCGGCAACAGACCATGTTCAATACCATGTACGCCATCATGAACTACCAGTACGACTTCTTTGTGTCGGGCGACCAAAGGACACTCCGCCCGATGATCTTGAAAGACATCGCCGACATTACAGGCCTCGATATTTCCACCGTTTCGAGGGTGGCCAACAGCAAATTTGTGCAAACGGAATTTGGCACCAAACGGCTGAAAGATTTTTTCTCGGAAAGCCTGCAAAACAAAGACGGCGAGGAAGTCTCGACCCTCGAAGTGAAAAAAATATTGATGGACATCATCAAAGACGAGAATAAACGCAAGCCTTTTTCCGATGAAAAATTGAAAAATATGCTGCTGGAAAAAGGGTACAACATCGCCCGCCGTACAGTGGCCAAATACCGGGAACAATTGAACATCCCCGTGGCGAGGCTGCGCAAGGAACTTTGAGAAACCAGAGTTTGAGAAACCAGAGTTTGAGAGTTTGAGAAAATGAGAGTTTGAGAGCAGTATAGTGGAAGGACTCTTTGGCCTTTCGAACAAAAACCAAAGAGTCCCTCCACTATACTGCTCTCAAACTCTCATTTTCTCAAACTCTCAAACTCTCATTCCCTCAAACTCTCAAACTCTGGTTTCTCAAACTCTCAAACTCTCGTTTATAATGGAGCAAGCTTTCCTTATTTCTTCTTTTGAAATAATCAGCGGAGGGGACATGCGCAAACTTTTGTCATTGAACAAAAACGGGTAAGTGACAAGCCCTGCCTCCAAGCACCTTTTCTGCACCTTTTTTAATACTCCTGAATTTTCCAGCTCCACGGCTACCATCAGTCCGGCGGTGCGTACCTCTTTGATGGCCGGGTGTTTCAGCAGTTGGTGGAAAAGAGCTTCCTTCTCTTTTACTTTTTCAATAAAATTTTCTTTCAATAAAACTTGCAAGGTGGCAAGTGCCGCTGCGCAACAGACCGGGTGTCCGCCAAAGGTAGTCAGGTAGCCAAGCGGCGGGTCGGAGGTCAGTGAGGACATTATTTCTTTTGATGAAACAAAAGCGCCGATGGGCATGCCGCCGCCCATCCCTTTTGCCAACAAAAGAATATCGGGCACGATGCCGTATTGCTCGAAAGCCCACAGCGTGCCCGTGCGCCCATAGCCTGTCTGTATCTCATCTAAAATGAGCAGGGCGCCCGTTTCGTCGCAGCGCTGCCGGAGTTTTTTCAAATAGCCGTTTTCGGGCTTGATGACGCCCGCCCCCCCCTGTACTGTTTCGAGGACGACGGCCGCCGTGCGGCGGGTTATTTTTCCCAAATCATTTTCCTTGTTAAAATCAATGTGCCGGATGCCGGGGAGCAAAGGGTAGGAGGCCTGCGAATAAATGTTGGGCGACATAAGGCTCGCCGCCCCCTGCGTGCTTCCGTGGTAGGCATTGCGGCAGGCGGCTATCTCTGGCCGGCCGGTAAAACGTTTGGCCAAGCGCATGGCGCCTTCGGTGGCTTCGCTGCCCGAATTTACGAAGTAAACACTGGCGAGGGGCTGGGGCAAATTATCGGCAATCAGTGTGGCAAGCTGCACTTGCGGGGAGAGGATGTACTCGCCATAAACCGAGGCGTGGAGGTATTTTCCGAGCTGGTTTTTGGTGGCCCGCACCACGGCCGGGTGGCAGTGGCCGAGGGCACTTACGCTGACGCCTGCAATGATGTCGAGGTAGGCTTTGCCGTTTTTGTCGAAAATGTAACAGCCCTCGGCGCGCACTATTTCGAGCATCAAAGGGGAGTCGCCCGTTTGGGCAAGGTGCTGGATGAATTGCTGGCGGAGGTTCATTGCCTTGTTTTTTTTGTAACTGTTTGCAGGGCCATTGAGGTGAGGTGATGCCCCGAGGGTTCGGGACAAGCTCTTTGGGCGGGGGCGGCGGGAGGAAAGGCGTTGCCTCACAC
>DROJ01000379.1 GCA_011321935.1 Bacteroidota bacterium
GGGGCGAAACCTTATTGGATAAAAATGGGACATACTGCCAGTGGGTTTTGTAACCCGCTCATAACCAATTAGTTGGCAACAATCTGTCTTTCTAACAATAAACTGATGTATAGTAGTATGTAATCAACTAATTACTAATCACTGCACTACCAGCCCGTTTAGCTGCGCAAAATACGACTTTTCTGGTAAGGCCAAATTTGTACCCTCTCAAAACGGCATGGTTGCCCGGCTCCCCGGCATCTGCAGGGATGTACGGTTTCAAACAGGTTCACCAAATTTGTATTTCTGCATTTCCAACCATAATTTCAGGGTAACAACCGCTTGATTGCCAGTCCATTTGGGCATTTGGCCTTTATTGGCCTTTACTTATACTTTTTGCCCGAAAGTTATCCACATTCTGTTGGTTGTTTTGGTGCCATATGTGCTGCCCAAAACCTATTTTTGCGCAAAACATAAATAGCAATTGAACTTATGAAATTCAGTGTATCTTCATCCGAACTCCTCAAGCACCTGCAAGTAGCCAGCGGTGCCATTGCTTCCAGCCCCGTTCTGCCCATCCTCGACGACTTTCTTTTTACTATCAAAAAGAACAAATTGACCATTGCTGCCACTGATTTGGAGACCTCCATAACGAACGAGATCGAAGTCATGTCGGACGGAGACGGAACAGTTGCTGTTCCCGCGAAAATATTATTGGATACGCTCAAAGCACTTCCTGACCAGCCCGTTACCATGGCCATTGATGAGGAGAATTTTGGCATAACTATCACCTCTGCCTACGGTAAATACCGCCTCGCCGGGGAGAACGGACAAGACTTTCCCCGCATTCCCGAAGCCGACCAGGTGGATACCGTAAAAGTGCCTTCCGCTACCCTTTCCAAAGCCATCACCAAAACGCTGTTTGCGACCAGTAACGATGAGCTGCGCCCTGCCATGACAGGTGTTTACGTTTCTTTGGATTTCAACAAATTGATATTTGTTTCGACGGATGCGCATAAATTGGTGCGCTATACTTTTACCAATGTGCCGAGCGAAGTGTCCACGACTTTCATTATCCCCAAAAAGGCATTGAACTTACTGAAAAACGCCTTGCCGGAAGAAGGTGGAGTCACGATGTCTTTCGACAAGGCGAATGCTTTTTTCACCTTCGGCAACACCCACCTTGTCTGCCGCCTGATAGACGCCCGTTACCCTGATTACAACGCCGTCATTCCAGTTGACAACCCGAATACTTTGACCATCTCCCGCACCGACCTGTTGAACTCCCTCAAGCGCATTGCCATCTATGCCAATAAAACGACCAATCAGGTTATCCTCGATATTTCGCCCGACAGCCTGACCGTTTCGGCGCAAGACCTCGACTTCTCCAACGAGGCCAACGAGCAGCTTTCCTGCACTTATGAAGGAACGCCCATCACCATCGGTTTCAATGCCAAGTTCATGATTGAAATGTTGAACGTGCTGCAATCGGACGAGGTGAAGCTGGAACTTTCCACACCTTCGCGCGCAGGTATCTTATTGCCGATGGAAGAGACGGAAGGAGAGGAGATATTGATGCTGGTAATGCCGGTGATGTTGAGCAATTGAGCGCCTTGAGATTGGCTTGCGCATCTTTCAATTTTTTTTCCAGTGGTATTTTTTGTTGCTTTTTAAGCAAAAAAGGGGCTTCCCTTTTTTGTGGGCATATTGATATAAGGCCAACCAAACTATTGAAAACCAGCCCGTTTTCTCAACTCGGAAATTGAATTTTTTTCCCGGTTTTGATCTGGGTGAAACCTGAAAGAATAAAATGCCAAAAAAGATCAAGCCTGCCGAATTAGAAGAGATCATAAAAAACCTTTCATCCAAGGATCGCAAGAAAATACAAGAACAAGAATTGTCGGTAGAATGGCTGGAAGAAAATATCGAACGTACCAATAGGCTGATGAAGCGCGATTTTTGGGTTGGCTTGCCCTGGTTTTTGGCTTACAGTATTTCCCTTTGGAAAGTCGGCATGAACAACATTACCGTTACCATTTTTGTTATCGGGGTGGTCTATTTCGTTTATACCACTTTCACAACAGGGACTTATGGCAACAACCAGAGGAGAAAGAAAGTATATGAAGAGCTTTTGAAAAAACTAAAATAAGTAGTGGTACAAATCGTAATTAGCTAACTATTTAGCTCTTGGTTAAATGCCACATTATCAAGAATTTGGCGAACTAATTACTAGTCAACTAATTACTAATCACTGCAGTAGTCGGCCAATAATAACTTAACAACTCCTTATTGGCCGACTACTTAGCGCTGGGCTTCCGGCATCGTTTACATGAAAAATCCATTTAAAAAATACGCTGATTTTTTTTCAGAAAACAGCCTGTTGGGGAAGATCAAAAACTACTTCCAACAGGCGGGCATCAAGGTTGTTTACAGTGCCCTTTTGCTGTACTATGCTTTCACCCGAAAAGAAACGCCTGTTTGGGCAAAGAATATCATACTTGGCATTTTAGGTTATTTTATTGCCCCCATTGATGCCCTGCCCGACCTCACCCCGCTGATAGGCTATACCGACGACCTTGGGGTGCTCAGTTTTGGTTTGGTTACACTTGCTTGTTATATCAACCAAGAAGTAAGGGGGAAGGCAAAAAGCAAGCTCAAAGACTGGTTTGGGGAATACAACGAAGACGACTTGGCCGAAATAGACGCCCAGCTTTGAGTATTAAAAAAAGGGATTAGACTTTTCATCTAATCCCTTAACAACAGCGAAATAAAAAATAGAAAAAATATTTTTTAGGCTTGGACGCCCCTTATTAGCAGCGAAATTTCATTGTTCAATACTTCTATAAAGCCTCCACTGATCTTGTAATTGATCTCATGTCCAGGTTTTGAGCCTTCCTTGATCGTTCCGCTTTCCTCGTCATAATACTTGTACGAGCCGCCATCTGTGACTAGTGCGACTTCACCGTTTCCCAAAGAAGAAACGATGGGCGCATGGCCTTTGAGTACTTGAAACTGGCCAAGCGTACCCGGCACTTTCACCGATGTGATGGCACCTTGAAATATCTCTTTATCCGGAGTAAGGATTGAAATGTTCATTTTAAATGGTTTAATGGTTCAATGGTTTAATGGTTTACCGGTCAAGGCATGGCAGCCATTAAACCATTAAACCATTGAACCATTAAACCATTTTTTTAAGATTCTGCCAACATCTTCTTGCCAGCTTCGATCACGTCGTCAATACCGCCTTTCAGCATGAAGGCTGCTTCTGGGTATTCGTCCACTTCTCCGTCCATTATCATGTTGAAGCCTCGGATGGTTTCTTCGATGCTGACCAAGGTGCCGGGCGTTCCTGTAAACTGTTCCGCAACGTGGAATGGCTGCGATAGGAAACGCTGTACCCGGCGGGCACGGTGTACCACCAATTTATCTTCTTCTGACAATTCGTCCATACCGAGGATGGCGATGATGTCGAGCAGTTCGTTGTAACGTTGCAGGGTCATTTTTACTCTTTGTGCGCAGTCGTAATGCTCCTCGCCAATGATTTGTGGGTCAAGGATACGGCTGGTAGAATCCAGTGGGTCAACAGAAGGATAAATGCCGAGCGATGCAATCTTACGGCTCAGTACCGTTGTGGCATCCAAGTGGGCAAATGTGGTTGCGGGGGCAGGGTCGGTCAAGTCATCGGCAGGTACGTAAACGGCCTGCACGGAGGTGATCGAACCTCTTTTAGTGGAGGTGATCCGCTCTTGCATCACGCCCATTTCAGTGGCCAAAGTCGGTTGGTAGCCCACCGCTGAAGGCATCCGGCCGAGCAGTGCCGACATTTCAGAGCCAGCTTGCGTAAAGCGGAAAATGTTGTCAATGAAAAAGAGGATGTCACGGCCGCCTGTGGGGTCGTTGAGGTCTCCGTCCCTATAATATTCGGCAACCGTCAGGCCTGACAAGGCCACACGGGCACGGGCGCCGGGAGGTTCGTTCATCTGGCCAAAAACAAATGTTGCTTTCGAGTTTTTCAGTTTTTCTTTATCTACCTTCGACAAGTCCCACCCACCTTTTTCCATGGATTCCATGAACTCCTCGCCATAGTCAATGATACCTGATTCGAGCATCTCCCGCATGAGGTCGTTGCCCTCGCGGGTACGTTCGCCCACTCCTGCAAAAACAGAAATGCCTTCGTATGCTTTCGCAATGTTGTTGATGAGTTCTTGGATCAAGACCGTTTTGCCCACACCTGCACCTCCGAAGAGGCCGATCTTTCCACCTTTCATATAAGGCTCGATCAGGTCAATTACTTTGATGCCTGTGTAAAGCACTTCTTTTTCCACCGAAAGCTCCTCGTAGGTAGGTGGCTTGCGGTGGATCGGATAACCGCCTTCTTTAGATACTTGCCCGATGCCGTCAATGGCATCACCAACCACATTGAAAAGGCGGCCTTTGATAGCTTCTCCAACAGGCATGGCTATCGGTTGGCCAGTGTCCACTACTTCCATGCCCCGCGTGAGGCCATCGGTAGAGTCCATAGCGATGGTACGCACACCGTCCTCGCCGAGGTGGCGTTGTACCTCCAGCACGAGGGTATCGCCATTGGCGCGTTTCAGTTCGAGGGCGTTCAGTATTTCAGGTAATTTAGCACCTTCATCAGCGAAGCTAACATCTACTACCGCTCCGATTATTTGTTTGATTTTACCCTTGTTACTCATGATATTTTACAGATTTATTGTTTGTGGTTGGTATTTGATTTTGGCCGGAAAAAAGAGGCTTTCCGTTCCAAAGGAATCACTTTGTGAAAAATCGGCGCAAAGATACATTTTTGGGAAAGTTAAACAACTTCGGGGAGCGAAAATTGAACGAAGTTCGGCCGCTATTTTAAGAGGTAAGGGCAGGGCGGATTTGTTGGCCGGAAAGAAATTTTCGGGAAGGAGTGCCCGAATAGGATTTGAGGGCAAACTGCCGGGGGGGTATTGCCGGCGCAGCCAAAGGCCACGCCGGCAAACCAAAGACCAATCCTAAAAGAAAAACTGCTCCGAAACGATCTTCCCTTCCTCCACTTTGTAAACGCAGATCTCTTCCATCTTCTGCCGTCCCGCGCCTTTCATGGTCCAGTCCACCATCATGGCGCAGGAAAAATGGTTGCCCGCCACGACGGGGTCGCCCACGCTGCTGCCGTGCATTTCTTCGATCATGGCGCTCCATGCCTCTCCTTTTTTCCTGATGGCCTCCATGCCTTCCGTGCGGGGAGGGCCGAAATCGGCATTCGGTTCGATGCTCACCGCGTTGGGCGAATACAGTTCTTTGTAACAGGTTTCGTACTCGCCTTTGCGGCAAAGTTCGACCAATCGGTTTGCGACTTCTTGTGTGCTCATTTTACAAAAATTTAAAAAGGTGAAAAATAGAAGTTGGCGAGTAAGCGGGCTTGTAAAGGCCAAGCCGGCATTGCTTCTGCAACGTTTTCCGCATACTTACTTTCTTCGGGTGAATTTCAAAAACGGGACAGGAACGGCCATGCCGCATCCTGTTTTTCATGTATGAACTTTTGACCAAGATTATTGGAAAATAATGGTCGGTAGGTACTGGTGCAAAAATAAGACATTTGACGCGGATTTTGGTTGCATATTTCGGAATTGTAAATTCAATTGCTTATCAATCCCTTTCTTTGCGGGGCTTGGAAATTGGAAATTGGGAAATTAAGAAATTGGGAAATTGGAAATTAAGAAATTGGGAAATTAAGAAATTGGGAAATTAGTTAAACTCCGGTTTTCAGGGTTCAACAATTTCCCAATTTCCCAATTTCCCAATTTCCCAATTTCCCAATTTCTAATTTCTAATTTCTAATTTCTAATTTCCAATTTCCCAATTTCCCAATTTCTTAATTTCTTAATTTCCCAATTTCATTTTATATGCGCAAAAAAATCCAACAGCTCGAACAGACCGCCAAACAACTCGAACTCGAACCAGTAAAAAGAAAAAAATGGGACGATGCCGTGCAGGGCTATGCTCATGATTTTTTGAACAACCTGCCGCAGCTAAAAGGTTTTGTAAAACCCGGAAAGAACCCCGCCGCAGCCATCCTCGGTTGCCCCATTGACGGCCTGCCCAAACCCATCGAAGAACTACTTGCCGTTCTAAAAGAAAACCTGCACACTTCCGGCGTCAACCCTGCTTCTGGCGGCCACCTCGGCTACATCCCCGGCGGCGGCATTTACCCGACCGCTTTGGGCGATTACCTTGCCGCGGTGACCAATGAATACGCGGGGATATTTTTTGGCGGGCCGGCAGCAGTGCGCATCGAAAATATGCTGCTGCGGTGGATGTGCCAGTTGATGGGCTACCCCGAAGGGGCATTGGGCAACCTGACAAGCGGTGGTTCTATCGCCAATTTGATAGCCTTCGTGACGGCGAGGGACGCCAAAAACATCAGGCCGGAAAAAATCAGGAAATCGGTCATTTACCTCACTGCGCAGGTACACCACTGCGTCCACAAAGCCATCCGCATCGGGGGCATGGAAGCGGCCACCGTCCGCAATGTCCCGATGGATGCCCATTTCAGGATGGACGCAAAAGCGCTCGCAAAATTGGTGGCAAAAGACCAGGCCGATGGCCTAAACCCTTTCCTCGTGGTGGCCTCCGCAGGTACTACCGATACAGGCGCAATGGATCCCCTCAACGACATCGCCGATATTTGCGAAGCGGAAAATTTATGGCTGCACGTGGACGCAGCTTACGGCGGGTTTTTCATTTTGGCCGACGTGGACAAGCCCGGTGGCTCGACCATAAAAGACAGTTTCAAAGGCATCGAACGCTCCGATTCATTGGCCATTGACCCGCACAAAGGGCTGTTCCTTTCCTATGGCCTCGGAGCGGTCTTGATAAAAGATGTGCAGGCACAGGCCACTACCCACCGCTATCAGGCCAACTACATGCAGGACGCCATCTCGCTCACCGAAGAGTACAGCCCCGCCGAACTCTCGCCCGAACTGACCAAGCATTGGCGGGGGCTGCGCATGTGGCTGCCACTGCAACTTTTCGGCACCGCCCCTTTCAAAGCTGCGCTGGAAGAAAAGATACTCCTCACCCGCTATTTTTATGGTGAAATACAAAAGCTGGGATTCGAGGTTGGTCCCTTCCCCGACCTCTCCGTTTGCATGTACCGCTATGTTCCAGAAGAAGGAGACGCCAATAAATTCAATGCCCAACTGCTCGACCATGTGCAGACGGACGGGCGCATTTTTGTTTCGTCAACGACCATCGGCGGGGTGTTTTGGATGCGGGTGGCCATCCTTTGTTTCCGAACGCATTTGCGGGAAATTGATTTGTTGTTGGAGATGTTTAGGGAAGGGGTGAGAGAAATTGAAGTAAATGTAGCGGCCTGTTGAACTTCCTGAAATATTTACTTGGAAGGCAAGAAGACAAGCAATTTGAGAATATCGGAATTTTGAATAATTTTGGAAATCAAAATCTATTAAAAATGGGTATTTCTTTAGAACCAAGACCACTGCCTTTGGCAGAAGACAAAACGGGGCTTTACCGGATAGCCGGCACAAGAGTGACCCTTGATTCAGTTTTGCATGCCTTTAAAAATGGCGCAACGACCGAGGAGATTGCCTTGCAGTTCCCCCCCCTTGAGCTGTCCGACTTATACGCTGTGATCGGGTTTTATTTAAAAAACAAAAAAGCAGTTGATGCTTACTTGAGCGAAAACGAGAAAGCGGCGAAAGCCTTGCAGCAGAAGATCCAAAAGAAATTCCCGCCTGCCGGCATCAGGGAAAGGCTTTTGAAAAAAAGACAATCCGCATAATCCAGATTTTCAAAATCTGGAAAATCTAAACCAAACATCAAGTCACCGACCGCAGCACCGTAAACCGCAGCAACATCTCCGCCAACAACAGCCCCATCGCAATCCATATAAACCGGTAAAACTCCTCGCTATACCTCTTGATCGTCGTCACTTCAATTTCCGTTTTTTCCAATCGGTCTATTTCTGCATAAATCAGTTCGAGGCGTTTTTCATTGGTTGCCCGGAAATATTTGCCGCCCGTCATTTCCGCGATTTGCGTCAGCAGGTCTTCGTCTATTTCCACCCTCGTCAGGCCAAATTCATAGCGCCCGTCGCTGCGGCGGCTCACCGGCGACAGTGCTTGCCCCTCCGTACCGACACCTATAGTATATACCTTTACCTCAAATTCTTTGGCAATTTCGGCAGCCGTCAGGGGCTTCACATAGCCCGCATTGTTCACCCCGTCGGTGAGCAAAATGACCACTTTGCTTTTTGCCCCGCTGTCCTTGATCCGGTTGACAGCAGTGGCGAGGCCCATGCCAATAGCAGTGCCGTCTTCGAGCATGCCGCAGCGAAGGCCGCTGATAAAATCTTTCAGCACGCGGTGGTCGGTGGTCAGCGGGCATTGGGTAAATGCCTCCCCCGCAAACACTGCGAGGCCGATACGGTCATAAGGCCGCTTGTCCACAAAATTGGCCGCTACCCGCTTGCTCACCTCCAACCGGTCGGGCTTGAAATCTTGGGCCAACATACTGCTCGACAGGTCAATGACCAGGAAAATATCAATTCCATCAGCAGTCACATTTTCTTCTTTCAAGGTAAGTTGAGGCCGTGCCAATGCAAGCACCAGCGCAATGAATGCCAGTGCCCGCAGCAGCGGCAGCCACTTTTGCAGCGCTGCTTTCCATGAGCCGGTGCCCCGCACTGCTTCGAGGGTCGGCAACTTGAAACTGCCGTGGCGCTCGTCCCTTTGGGTGTAATAATAATAGCCCACCACTGGCAAAAGCAGCAGCAAAAGGAAAAACCAGGGGTGCAGGAATGTGATGTTATTGAACATCTTTGGTAGCGGTGTTTTCTGATGGTGAAACAGTCTTTTTCGTTGCCCGCACAAAGTCTTCTCCCAACTTCCATGCGCTCTCGTGGTACTCAGCGGGCGGTTCTGCTTTCGCAAATTTAACGAGGTCGGCGGTCTGCAAAAGCCGGGTCATTTGCTCGGTCAGTTCTTTGCTCAGGTTCATCTTTTTCATCTGCGCCAATATCTCCGACGTTATCTGTTCCAGTGCTTGGATGCCGTACCTGTTCTCCAAATACTCGCGCACGATGTGGGTCAATTGGCTGTGGTATTCCTTCACGTTGCCCCGTTGCCAGAGCTTTTCGTTTTTCAGTTTCGCCAGTTTGTTCAAGGCAATTTCATGCGCTGGCAACGGCGGGGGCGGGGGCGGCACGTACACCTCTTTCCCTTTTTTCTTTTTATAAAAATACCAAAGCAAAACAAGCAGCAACAGCAGGGCAATGGTGCCGATGTGCGGCAGGTAATCCTTCCAGGTCACCGGTTCTTCGATGATGGGTTTGATGTCTGACAAAACAGAATCAATGGGCGGCACCAACACCTCGATAGGTATGTCGCGGGTAAAAATAGTATCCCGTTTTCCGTTGTTCAGAAAAACAACCGGGATGGGCGGAACGGTTTGGTAGCCCGAGTCCCAGGCAGTAAAAAGCAAGTCTTTTTTGATGCGTACCTTGCCGCCTTCGGCCAATGTGTCCCAGCGGCTTTGCGCCAAAAACTCGATGGCATCGTTTTGTTCTTTATTGAAAACGAGCGGCAGGTTGTCCACGCCCGGCGGGTGTACCACTTCGAGGTGCAGCTTCAACTGGTCGCCGATCATCATGTGGGTACTGTCCACGGTCGCCTTGGCACTGTACTGGGCAGTGCTGGTGCTGATGAAAAAAAGCGAACAGAACAGTATTGATAGAAGACGCATTATTATATGTTTGAGCCTGCCCAGTAATTTGGGTGACCACTACAGTCAATTTCAAAACGGGCGCAAAAATAAACATTGGCGGCCAAGTCAAAAAATGGTAACTACTCAGGATGCGTGTGTGTCGGTAGCACAGCGTTCACGCTGTCCTGGTAAACGACGTTTACGTCGTTTACTCTAGCCCAGACGTAAACGTCTGTGACCGGGACAGCGTGAACGCTGTGCTACCAATACCCAAAAGACCTGAGTAGTTACAAAAAATGCAATGAACAGCTTTTGGAACAAATGTGGTTTCCGTGAAAATGCAACAGTGCTTGCCCTGTTTTTTGCAGCGGTGCATTTATTTTATTCCAAGACCATGAATGCAGGTTTTGTCACTGATTTTACTGGCCTGCAAGAGCGCCTCGAAGGTGCGCCCTTCCTCGGTTTTTTGCATTGTTTTGGATTTCCGGCCCTGCACCAGGTCACCAATTTTTTTCTTTTTATTTTTTATAAAATATTCGGGACGGAGCCGTGGCCCTGGTATTTGGTCTATACTTCGCTGCATGTGGCGAATGGTTTTTTGGGCTATATTGTAGCGAAAAAAGTTTTTGAAAAGAGTGGCATAGCTGTTCCTCCCCCCGCCCCTCCCGACGAATCGGGAGGAGGAATTGCTGTCCCCGCCCTCATCGCCGCTTCCCTTTTCCTCCTCTCCCCGTACAATGCCGAGGCCGTCATCTGGAAGGTCTGTTTTAATTTTTTGTTCTGCACATTTACCATGCTCTCCTCGCTTTTGTTTTTTATAAAATATATGGAGGGGAATAAAAGGAAAGACTTTGTTTTTTCAATATTATTTTTTGTGGCAGCGCTGTTCACTTTTGAACTGGCATTGGCACTGCCGTTGATCGTTTTGGTTTTTATGTTTTATTGGCGGGAAGGTGGTTCAGGTGTCGGACGCCCTCCGAGGCGTCGGACACCGGGGGTTGTTGCAGGTGTCCGACGCCTCGAAGGGCGTCCGACACCTTGGATAGCCGTTCCCTTTTTTATATTGTCCGCTATTTATTTTTTAATGAATAAAATAATACTCGGCGGGTGGGTCGGGCATTATGGGGAAGGCGTTCATTTAAATTTTAGCATAAAACCAATAGCTGCCAATTACCTGAAATATTTTTCAAAATATTTAGTGTTTTGGCGGGAGTGGCCGCACCTTATAAAAGAGCAATTAATTAAAACATGCGACACTGGTTTTATAGCTTATATTTTTCTTTTTATTGGAATTGCAATAATTATTGCAGGCATTGTTTTTTATAAAAAAATAAATAATAAAATAAAGGCGGTCGGCTTTTTATGGCTGTTGTTTTTTCTTGCCCTTGCCCCCGTCAGCAACCTTTATGTCGCATGGATATTGCACGGCGAAAACGATCGGTACGGTTATTTTGCGTCCTTGTTTTTTTATATGGGCATGGTCGCTTTGTTTCAATATTTTAATAAAAAAATACGCTATGTTTTTTATGCTGCATTATTGGGCATTTCTATTTTTAATTTAATTAAAATAAATAATTATTGGAGCGAGAGCGAAAAGGTGGTGCATGGTCTGTTGAATGATTTCCGCTGGGAAAACAATTCCGAAATATATGTGCTGGCCTTTCCCGAAAACTATAAAGGCATCCCCATGTTCAAAGATTTTTCCAGAAAAGATCTGTCATTAAAAGGTGCCTTAAAATATATGGCCGATAAAAAACCAAAAGGCCGTTTTTATCAAGTTGCCCAATTTAATATGTTCGACAAAAACAATGGCCTAACGGCAACTGTTGATTCCGGCAAACTGATTAAATTGTCTTTCCATGAATGGGGCAGTTGGTGGTGGCGCAACGGAATCGGGACGGGTGCGTATGAACGGGAGCAATATGATTTTAAACCGGTGCCAAAGGGCTGCGAAATAAAAATAAAAAAGGCGGCAGAAGATGCGGTTTTTATTTTTTCGGACGGGGACAAATGGAGGGAAATAGCCCCGCAGTGATTTTTTTTAAAACCAAAACCTGTCTCTGGTATTTACCGGGGATATATATCCCCGGTTGTCGGAGCGGGTGGAGGCTGTATGGTTTTGAGTGAGGTACAACCGAGGATATATATCCCCGGTTGCCGGGGCAAGCGGAGGCGGTATGGTTTTAAGTGGGTACAATTTTTTCGATATATAAAGTCTTAGCACCAGAACAGATTCCTACTTTTGCAAAATGAGAGTATCCCTGTTGACATCCTTTTTCGTCCTGTTCGGCTGCCCGTATTTTTGCGGGGCGCAGCCTGCCATGTTCGGCCAAAACGAGCAGGTGGCCAAAACCCCTTTTGCCAATGCCAAAAAAACAGAAAGCAAGATCGTGATTGACGGCAACATTGACGAAGCGGCTTGGTACAGCGGCGTGCCCGCCGATAATTTTTGGCAGCTTTTCCCCACCGACAGCGTCATGGCCGAGCTGCAAACGGAAATATTTTTCACCTACGACGACGACAACTTTTACGTGGCAGCCAAGTGCTATGCCCCCCGCAAGGAATATGTGGTGCCCTCCCTGCGCAGGGATTTCCGCGCCGGCGGCAGCGACAACTTGACCTTCCTCTTTGATACTTTCAACGACGAAACGAACGCCTTCTTTTTTGGGACCAACCCAGCGGGAGTGCTGCGCGAAGGCCTGATCTCCAACGGGGGCGCCAACCGACAGGACTTTTCGGGGTCTTGGGACAACAAATGGACGGGCACTGCCAAAATCCACGACGGCTATTGGGCTGCCGAAATGGCCATTCCTTTCAAGACCGTCCGCTATCAGGAGGGCAGCACAAAATGGCGTTTCAATGCCTACCGCTTCGACACGCAGATCACGGAACGCTCTTCTTGGACGAGGATTCCGCAAAACCAGTTCCTCACCAATTTGGCTTTTATGGGCGACCTGAACTGGGAAGAACCGCTGAAAAAATCGGGCGCCAATTTTGCGGTCATTCCATATGTTTCAGCAGACATGAGCCGTGATTTTGAGGAAAGCGGCTCGGGCTATAATAAGAATTTCAACTTCGGCGGCGATGCCAAAGTGGCTATCACTTCTGGCCTCAACCTCGACCTGACCATCAACCCTGATTTCTCGCAAGTGGAGGTGGACCGGCAAGTGACCAACCTGCAACGCTTCGAGATTTTCTTTCCAGAACGACGCCAGTTTTTTTTGGAAAACGCAGACCTGTTCGGCTCTTTTGGTGACCGGCGGATCAACCCGTTTTTCTCGCGGCGCATTGGTGTGGCAAAGGATACGGCAACGGGTGCGACGATACAGAACCCCATTTATTTTGGTGCCCGCCTGAGCGGCAAACTGGATGAAAACTGGCGGGTCGGCCTATTGAGCATGCAGACTGCCGACGATGGCCAGAATGACCTGCCGAGCTTTAATTATACCGTCGCGGCCATTCAGCGCAAGCTCTTTGCCCGTTCCAACGTGGGGCTTATTTTTGTCAACAAACAGGCGCTCAACAATAAAGAAACCCAAACCTATAACCTCTACAACCGGATTATCGGCCTTGATTACAACCTCGCCACGACCACCAATACTTGGTCGGGCAAAGCCTATGTCCACAAAGCCATCACACCGGAAAATGCCGAAGACAAATTGGCACATGGCCTGCGCTTGGGCTACCGGGTGCGGCATTTCGCCCTCACTTGGCGGCACTCGTGGGTGGGCGAGGGCTATGATGCAGAGGTGGGTTTTGTGCCCCGCAAGGATTTTTTTCAGATGCGGCCGCAAGCCAGTTATTTCTTTTACCCAAGCAATGGCAAAGTGGTGCAGCACGGCCCAAGCGTCGAGGCACTTTGGCTGGTCAAACCGGGCTATGGCAACACGGACAGGGAGTTCCGTTTTAGGTGGACGTGGAGGATGCGGAACAGCTCAAGGTTTCAGGCGGAGGTGAAAAATGAATATACTTTTCTGTTCGACGATTTTGATCCGACCCGCGAGGGAAACCATTATTTGCCGGAGGGGGCGGGCTATACTTATACCAATTATTCGCTGCAATATAATTCCGACCGCAGCCAGGCTTTTTCTTTCCGCATTGAGCCGAGGTTTGGCGAGTTTTTTAACGGGCACCGGCTTGGCCTGCGCGGCGACCTGACTTACCGTTTTCAGCCTTATGGCAATATTGCGTTGAACTATAATTTAAACCGCATTAAATTGGCGGCGCCTTTTACGCCCGTCAATTTATATTTGGTCGGCCCGCGCATTGACCTCACCTTTACCAAAAAAATATTCCTCACTACCTTTATCCAATATAATAGCCAAATTGATAATTTAAATATTAACGCGCGTTTCCAATGGCGCTTCAAACCTGTGTCCGATTTTTTCCTCGTATATACGGACAATTATTTTCCAGAAGATTTCAGGGTAAAAAACAGGGCGGTAGTTGCGAAGCTGACTTATTGGTTGAATATGTGAAAATCATTTTCCAAACTTCAAACAAACCGGCGTTTTTACCTCCGCTATTATTCCCGTTTCCTCTAATAGCCCACTCTCCATGTTTATTTTAAAAGTGACTATATTATCGGAATTTTGATTGGCAACCAAAAGGAATTTTCCAGAAGGGCCGATTGCAAAATCACGGGGGATCATGCCTTTCGTGTTTTGTGTCCCGAGAAAAATCAATTTCCCGTTTTTGGGGTTTATTTTAAATATAGCGATGCTCTGTTCTTTATTGTTTTTTGTGCCCCTATTGGAAGCATATAAAAAACGGCCGTTCGGGTGGATGTGTATGGCCGCTGCATACATGCCGTCTTTTTCCATGCCTTCAGGCAAAGTTTCGATTGTTTGAAAACGTTGGAAAGGGCTGTTTGTATTTTTAAAATTAAAGGCTTCTATTTTGTTTGCCAGTTCGTTCACCACATAGCACCATTTTTGGGAAGGGTGGAAAACCATGTGCCTCGCCCCGCCGCCTTCCAATGTCGGCGTTTGTGCAACTTCCTTTAATTCGCCATTTTTATTTAATTGATAATGGTATATTTTATCTGCTCCCAAATCAACTGAAAATACTGAGTGGCCGTCAATGGCCGGCAATGCCATATGTGCGTGGGCTGCTTCTTGCCGGGGCGTTTTTTTCCCGGTCCTTATATGTTGTGCTTCCGAAACGGCTTCGCCGAGTTGTCCGTTTTTCAAAATGGGCAATGAAACTATATTTCCAGAAACATAATTGGCGACCAATACATATTTGCCGGAGGCATCCACGGATATGTGGCAGGGTGCATCTCCTTTTGAAGATACTTTATTTATAAAATCAAATTTATTTTTTTTATCGTTAAAATAAAAAGCACTGACTTCCCCTATTTCAGCATCGCCTGCGGCAGCTATTTCATTGACGGCATATAAATATTTTCCGTTTGGATGGAGGGCCAAATAGGAAGGGTTTACCACATTTTGGATAGTGTCAACGGCTGTTAGTTGACCACTTTCGTTGTCCATTTTTAAAATATATATACCGTCCGCTTTGCCGTCAACATGGCCTTCTTTTTTAGTGTACGTTCCAACATATAGAAGGGTGGAACTGGGTTCGTTTGTTTCCATTGAAGGGTTTGTTTTTTTATTTTTTTCTGGTGCATTGCAAGAGAGAATAATTAAGCAAAAAATAATTAGAACTAAGGGCAGGGTGTTTTTCATTTTTTATAATAATGATAACTATTCAGCGCCAGCCCCAGAGGGGCTGGCGCTGAATAGTTACTAATGCAGTGATTAGTGGGTAACTTTGGTATGAAGTGAGGCCACCTTTGATGGGAAAAAAATTATATTTGCAACATCAAAGATGGAAAAAATTTTACTGATAGCAAAAAGAAAAAAAGCAAAACACTTATATGCCAAAAAGAAATGGAGCATAAGGAAAATTGCCAAGCATTTATCATCTGGGCGCAGCAGTGTCAGCCGTTGGGTCAAAATGGACGAAGACAAAATCCAGTTGGACAACAGGGGATGGCAAAAGGGCAGGTTGCGAAAATACAGGCAAGAAGACAAAGAAGCAGTAATTTCGATACGTGAAGGGCTGGTCAAAGAAGAAAGCTATTTTTGGGGCGATATAGTTATCAGGTCCAACTTTTTCAACCAAACAGATAAAGACGCATCTTTGTGGTTCATAAATTCTGTTCTGAGGGAAAAAGGCCTGTCAAAGAAACATGTAAAACGTCAAAAAGGCGGAAGCAAATATATGATGTACCCTGTCCACACAATAAATAAATTAGGTTGCTCTATGATGAGTTTGGATTTTATCGGCCCCAGGTATTTAGAGGGTTCTCCGGACAAGATCAATTTTTTATCCTGTAAGTATATCCGCCCGACAAAAGAAGGGATTGTAAGGCGAATCACGGGCCAGACTGCCGAACAGACAATACAAATGCTAAAAGGGATATGGGAAACTTATTATATACCGGATACATTAAAAGTTGATAATGACAGTGCCTTTGGGGGCAATTTATCGCACAAGAAGTGCATAGGCAAGCTTACTTTGTTTTTATTGAACCTGGGGGTAAAACCACTTTACATAGCCCCCCGCAGCCCTTGGAACAACGGTGAAGTGGAGGGGTTCAACAATGTTTTCTCAAAGAAGTTCTGGAACCGTATCAGCTTTGAAAATGAGGAAGAAATAGATATAAAAATAAAAGATTTTAATTTTGAATATGAGAAATATTCAAAATTGATTTCCAATAACCCACCGCTTGAAAAGAAGAGAAAAATATCAGGTTTCAAGGACCGGGACCTGGCAAACAGGCAGGTGGAAAAGTTCAGGACAAAGGATATATTTTTTTTAAGGATTGTCAGGCGCAAAGGCGATAAAGATGGAAAAAACGAAAAAGGGTCCATAAATATCCTCGGCGAGGAAATCACTTTGAAAAAGGACCTGATAAACCTCTTTGTGTTCTGCCGCTTATCGTTGGGGCAGAAAAAGATTTTTATTTCAACGGAATCGGACGGCAAACTGCAAAAAGTGAAGGCGAAAAAGTTTGAAATAAAAAATATACTATATTAATGGCAACTGCTTTAGACCTTGACCCATGGTTTTGAAAAAAACAAAAAAACAGTACAACAGGCCAAAGAACTATATAGCAATAGTCAAAATAAGGAACAATGGTGACGGGACGGCCTATTGTGTGAAATACAGGTTTGACGACCTATTGAGGTTCACAAAATTTTTGGACAGAAAATGGGCCGGATGGAAATGGTACAATGTTTTTTCCAACAAAGGAAATGATAAAGGGATGCAATTGGCAAGTTTTACAAATAGACTTGTTCGGGTTTGATTTTCAGCCTTTTATAGCTAATTGATAATTTGCCAACCCTGCACATATTCCTATTATTTGATTTTTTAATTTATCACATTTTAACCGACACCTGTTTTTTAAAATTCGAAATTTTTTCAATCTA
>DROJ01000380.1 GCA_011321935.1 Bacteroidota bacterium
ATTATAAAATAGACTTTAGTCTAAAATTTTTTGCACGAAGCCTTTTCAAAAGCAATGAATTTGGACGGTTTGCGTGCTGGCGCACACAAATCCGAATAAGGTCTATTATAAAATAGACTTTAGTCTAAAATTTTTTGCACGAAGCCTTTTCAAAAGCAATGAATTTGGACGGTTTGCGTGCTGGCGCACACAAATCCGAATAAGGTCTATTATAAAATAGACTTTATTCTAAAATTTTTTGCACGAAGCCTTTTCAAAAGCAATGAATCTGGACGGTTTGTGTGTTGCTGCACGCAAACCCGAATGGGGCCAAATGGTTTGCGGTTTGTTTGTGCGGATGCCGCAGACCTTTTGCCTTTGTGGAAAGCTATTTTACAACGGGTGTGCCATTAGCACAAACGACTAACTATCAGTATTTTATAAAATAAACTTTATCTGCTTTAAAATCCAGAACGTGCGTCCACGAACGGGCTGTGTCCAAAATCGGACAATCAATCGGTACGTTCGAGTACCCGGATGTTGTCCTGCCTCCAATAAAGGGACCGGAAAAACGGGAAACGGGCTATTTGCCGATAGCCTTCCACAGGGCCAAAAGCAATCATGTAACGGTCGTCCGTTACCCACCAAAAGGAGCGGTCTTCTTGTTCTTTGCGCGGAAAATGGTAATTGTAAAACCCGTTGTATTCGTAGCCCGCATCCATTTCTTTTATGGAAACCCCTTTTTTTCGTAAAAACAAAAAAGCCTCGTTTTTTGCCCTGTTCCAGTTCATAAAATCGGCCGTGGCCAATATGCTGAAAACAGACAAAAGGACAAGCGGCAAGAACTTCCATGCTTGCCTGCTATATTTTTTTAATTTAATAAAAATAGAAAGCACAATAAAAAAGGAAGCAATGACCGGCAATAAATACCGGTCAAAAAAACTGGTGATGGACATGACGGGCAAATAAACCAAATTAAAAAGCACTAAAAAATAAATCGTTTTTTTTTGACTCTCCCGCAATGTGTTGAATTTTTTATAAAAATAATAAAATATAAAAGTGGCGCTCAGTTGGCTGATAAATTGAACTGCCAACATCGCCCATCCGGGCAAACGGGGCGTATTGGGCAGGCCGCGCGTATATACGTCCGCCAATAGTTCGGGGCCGAGGCCGAAATTGAAAAGTATATTGCCGCCGAACGGAAATGTTTTCCCGATATATACCAACAATAAAAAAAGCGGAACATTAAAAAACATGGCGAGGCCGATTGTTTTTTTATCAACCAATTTCCCGCCAATTAATTGACTTATAAAAAACGGCAAAAAAGGAACCGCAAAAAAGCCTAAATATATCGTGGTTTTAATTCCTTTTTTTGCCCATTCCAGAGCGGTGTGAAATGGCTGCCCGACAAGTGCATCGTAAAACCTGCCGCCGACTGGCACATAATTGCCGCTGATGCCGAGGGCGGGTTTTACCCATTTTTCCAAACTAAAATAGATGGCTGCCGCTGCAATAAAAAGAATAAGCCCGCTAAATGTACCTGCCCTCGAAAAACGTTTTTCAAAAAATAAATAAATGCCAAAAACAGGGATCAATAAAATCCCCGGCTGCCGGATATAATAACTGGCCGCTGCCCAAAAAACAGCCAGTACAAGGTGCTTGCTTTTTTTGTCAATAATATATTTTACGAAAAAATAAACAGAAAAAACCCAGAGGGCAAAAAAAGGTATATCGGTAAAAAAGGTGAACGATAAGTGATAATACAAAGGATTGAACAATAATGCAAAGGCGCTGAATATAGCTGCTCTTTTTTGTGCCCCGGACAGCTTTATTGTTTTATAAAAATAAACAACGCCCAATATGCCCAAAGCCAATGTCGAAAACCGCAGCCACGTAAAATCAAAACTTCCCGCCACCTTGCAAAACAAAAAACCCCACACCACTTGGAGCAAAGTATTGGGCGCAAATATGCCCTTGAATTCCATCGCCCCGTTTTCCAGCCATGTTTTTACGGGGTAGGCATATTGCCAATCGTCACCGATGGGGAAATTGCCGGCCGGGCCTGTTATATATACCGATATCAGGAAAAAAGAAAATAATAGCAGCCCGTATATCAGGCACTCCCTCGCTGGAGCCGTTTTCATAAATATTGGTAATTAATGGCATGAAGCAATAAGATAAAAGAAGGTTTTTTTTATAAAAAATTGAAATAGGTTTTGCCCTTTTCCATCTGTCTCAATTAGCCTTCGTTCCAGAGCGGCGGCGTTCCCGATTTCTCGGGAACGCCGCCGCTCTGGAATTCTAAGAAAAATAAACAAGTAGGAACAGGCAAATGTAAACACTAATTTGAAACCCAGCACAAGCCCAAATACAAAAAAGGAGCCCCTCTCCAACGAGTGGAGAGAGGCCATCCCAAAAACTGCTCTTTGATTAAGTCTGAGGCATAATCCCCCACCTCTAGACTTATTTCCTGTGAAAAAAACATTGCCCAATGGGCAGCTAAAATTTAAACGGAACTAGTGCCTTTGGCACTATATTTTTCAACGCAAGGCGTGGCTTTTAACGGTGCCTTCGGCACTATATTTTTCAACGCAAGGCCGCTAGGCCGCAAGGGTTAAAAGCCTTGTCTTGTCTTGCCTTGCGTTCCCTTGCGGCCTAGCGGCCTTGCGTTGAAAAATATAGTGCCGAAGGCACTAGGTTGATGACTTATGCCAAACTGTTTGGCGGCTACCCTCGATAGGCGAACCCCGAATGCGGTTGCCAACAAGTCAGTTGAAAAGTGTTCCGTAGATCAGTCTGTAGTTTCGGAAATTTATTGCTTGGGCGAAGCTATGTGGCTGTATCTTTTGAATAAAAGATGAGAAATGGATTTTTCATTTGGTTTATTAAAAGGCAGTTCTCGGCTTTGCTTCTATTTCCCCACAAAGTTAGTTCCCGCAGAAAAGAAGCCCATACCCTTAAAAGTATATTTTTGAAAACGCTATTCCTATAATAACAAAAATAGCCAATTATAATAAAATGTTTTTCAACGGATTAGCGCACATCCAGTTGGCCATTTGGCAAACGGAGATATGCCTAAATGCTGAACGGAAATAAAGAAAGACTGATCAGTTGATGCCCGTGAACGGGAGTTCGGTAACTGCGGGATGCCTGAAAAACGAAATGATGATGCAGATGATGAACAAGACAAAAGCGATGATCTCGTCTGTGTTGGGATTTTTTTTCTTTGTTCTCATGATGGGCTTCTATTAATTGGTTAAAGATATATTGGAGTAGAATTAATGCAATAGATTAGAAAACCTAACAGGTAAGACCAAAAGGCAGTGGATAACAGAAAATGAAAACCTTAGATTCAAAGGTAGGCAATAGGTTTAATATCCGAAATTAAAAACATATGATTTTTGACACCATTCAAAAAAAAGAAAGAATAGTTTACTTATCCAACCATTTTTTAAAGTCTTGTACCCTTTCCCTGCTAACCACAAAATTGAGGTCGTTGTTCGGTGAAAGTTCCAGTTTTAAGCGGCTGTTGAACCAAGTGGAGATTTTTTGGATGGCTTCTATGCGCAGTATGACCTGCCTGTTGATGCGGAAACAGTCGCTGGGATCGAGCAAGGTTTCCAACTGGTCTAGCGTATATTCGATGATGTGTTTTTTGCCATTGGCGCATTGCGCAAAAGCGATGCCATCTTCTGAATAAAAATAAGCGATATCATTGACGGGGACATAGCTCAGGCTTTGCCCTGTTTTTACCAAAAAACGTTCTTTGTATTTCTGTTGGTTCAATACTGTTTCCAGCATCTTTTCAATGCCCGTGCGGTCATAAGTGCCCGGCTGCCGGAAGAATTTATGGTACTTGCCGATGGCCACTTTTAGCTCCTCCGGGTCAATGGGTTTCAGCAAATAATCCACGCTGTTGACCTTAAAGGCGCGGAGGGTATATTGGTCGAAAGCGGTGGTAAAAATGACGGGTGCGCTGACTTCTGTTTTAGAAAAAATATCGAAACTGAGGCCGTCCGCCAATTGTATGTCCATAAATATAAGGTCGGGCGAAGGGGCGTTTTGCAGCCATTTTACGGCAGCCTTTACGCTGTCGAGGGTGGCCAATATTTCGCAGGAAGGGCAATGCTCGGCCAATAATTTGGCAAGCCTTTTTGCGGCGGGCCGCTCGTCTTCTATGATGAGGGTTTTCATGATGAATGGTTTAATGCCTGCCTGCCGGCAGGCAGGGTTTAATGGCTAAATGGTTTAACGGCTGGGGGACTTTGGCTTTGAAGTAAGCCCCAGCCATTTATACATCAAGCCGTTAAAGCATTCCGCACCTCTTTTTTTTCTTTTACTAGAGGTAAAACAACGGTGAAAGTTTCTTGGGTTACGATGATTTCCACTTCCTTTCCGGTGGCGAGCCGGTACCTTCTTTTTATATTTTCCAGACCTATTTTGGTGGAGTTCATGACTTGGTTTTTTCGCTGCAAATTATTTTTTATGACCAAGCTGCCTTCCTGCGCCGACACCTCGATGGTCAGCGGGTCGTGCGATGAAACGATGTTGTGCTTGATGGCATTTTCAAAAAGCATTTGCAATGAAAGGGGGACAACTTTTCTATTCAAAAATATATCCGGCACATTGATCTGGATATTTAGGTTATTTCCAAAGCGCTCTTTTAAAAGGCAATTATAAGCATCCAAAAAACGGAGTTCCTCGGCGAGGGGCACCAGTTCGCGTTCCCTTATTTCCAAAATATAGCGGTAGGCTTTTGAGAGTTTTTGCACAAAATTTTCGGCCTTCTTGGGGTCTTCAGGAATAAGGTAGGCGAGGGTGTTCAGGCTATTAAAAAAGAAGTGCGGGTTGACCTGGTTTTTTAAACCCTCCAATTGGCTCTGCATGTTTTCTTTCATCAGCCGTTCTTTTTCCAGCAGCGAGTTTTGCAATTGATTGTAAAAAGCAATTGTTTCATAAATGCCCAGCACCAGAAAAGCGACCAACAGCGAGGAAATGCTCATCCCGATTTTATGCCGTATATCATAAGACAGCTCGTCGCCAAATATGGAATGGAGGAGCGGGGATATAAATATTTTCAAACCAAAATAGCCGACCACTACCGCTATTGTTTGGTAAACCAATCTGCGGACAGTGTCTTTGTTGTCTGGAAATTGCCGCCGGAAATAAAAGATCAGGTACCGGAAAAATATCCAATAAATGACCGTATAGGCTACCGATATCAAAAAGCATGATCTTATAAAAAGGGGAAAGTCCTCCACCATTACGTCCCCGAACATCAAGGCCGCCATCAGAAAAGAGACCACGGGGATGCCGATGATCATCATCCATTTGTCGTCGAACCCGCATATTTCTTTTGCTGTATTCATTGTTTTTTTTTGGTACCTGTTCGGCACTTCTATGGATTTCCCGCAAAGTCACGCTAAGGTTTCGCAGAGTCACGCAAAGCTAGACGCAGATTCGCCTTGCTTTGCGGAACTTGGCGAAACCTTAGGGCTCGGCGAATAATAACCTTCCGTTTATGCTTGTTCTTTTTAATGCAGGCTTCTTTAAAAAAATATCAAATAGAACCACTATGCTCTATTTTTTTGCATCGCCTGCATCAAAAATAACGTCGCCTAAATCGGAAGGTTA
>DROJ01000381.1 GCA_011321935.1 Bacteroidota bacterium
ATTTTTTTACATCTTTGCAGTACATCTTTGTAAGGGTTTTCTGTTTAAAGCCGCAAGGCTAGGAAAACCCTTATTTATTTCTGCATTTCTTTCCAAATTTTCAATCAACTTTTTGTGCAACTAAAAGTGTACGGTAATGAATAAATAATCATACAGTTCATCTGAAAAAATAAAAAGATCAATTTTTATTACCTTATTTGAAGAATTTATCTCAATTACTCGCCCGTGCCTTTCTACTTTATACTTTTTCACTAAAGGGCCGTTTAATTCTAAGGTATAGAACCTTTCTTCACAACTTGGTGGTGGCCCAAAGCATCTTAGTGAGGCTCCAAGAAATACCAAAAACATAATTAGCCAAATTAAATTATTCATCATTGTCATCGTTTAAAACGGAGGTGGTACTTATGAAAGCTGAGCCCCCGTTGTTGCCAGTGTTAAACGAGTTTCAGCGAGTGTCACTTGCAACCATTCTGCTTGGCTGGTCGCAATGCCAGTCCCGAACCTTCGCAAGTGACACTCGCTGAAGCTCGTTTAATCCCGAAGTCAGTTCGGGACAACAACTATCGGCTCTTTACTTTAATTTCAAAGAATATAGCATCTCCTTTTTGTCGGTTGATGTTTGAACACTTGTGGCAACGGCGGCCATTATCAATGAGGCCGCTTTTCACCTTGCCATAGACCGTTCACTCTATGTCCGAAGTCCCCTCCGCATCATTTGCAATAAGGTTGCCGATTTCGTCGTATGCGCTCGCCTTCTGCAAAGGGCCTTTCCCAAATTCCTGTTTGCCTCCCGGCCTCGTTTCGGGGGCTAGGCAATTCGGGGCACTGCCGCTGGGCGCTGGATAAAATTCCTTCCTGCTCCCGGTTTGTTCTGCCCTCAATTCAATACCTTTGTCCCCACATTTATTAACCAACCAACAATTAAAATGGGCAAGTTAAAATCAGAAGGTACCTGCGTTTATTGCGAAAAAATGTACGCCGGCAGCGGCATCTCCCGCCATCTGGGAAGCCACCTCAAAAAAATGGAGGCCACCTCCAAAACCACCAAAAAAGCATTCCATGTGCGCGTCAGTGCCGCCGAAATGTTTTTGAATTTATTGGTGGACGGCAACAAGCCTTTGCGCGAGCTGGATGCTTTCCTGCGGGCAATCTGGCTGGAGTGCTGCGGCCACAAGAGCAGCTTTGAGGTAAAAGAGAAAAACTACAACATTGATTTTTTCAACGACGATGACTTCGGCGAAAAAATGGATTCCAAGATGGGCAGCATTTTCAAAAAAGGGCTGGCACTGGACTACCAATACGACTTCGGTTCGACCACTCGGTTGAACGTGAAAATACTGGACGAATACAACCTGAAAGTGCCGGACGGCGTGCAGCTTTTGTCGCGCAACGAGCCGCTCCACATATTATGTCATAAATGCGGAAAGCAGCCCGCAAGCGAAATATGCACCGTCCACCTATGGGAAGGGGAAGGCCTGCTTTGCAAAAAATGCGCAAAGGCACATGCCAAGACCTGCGATGATTTTGATGATTACGCCCGGTTGCCCGTGGTCAATTCCCCCCGCATGGGCACCTGTGCTTATGAGGGCGGCAGGATTGATATAAAACGGGACGGCGCGTGGAAGGGCTGATGTAGCCGCCCTCCCGAAATACTTCGGGAATTGGGCAGGCTCGCTTGTTATTTATTGAAAATATTGTATCATTTTAATCATCCAAGGTAAATGCGCAAAAATATCCATTCGGCTTCCTGCCCTTCCGAAAGAGGGGGAATTAATTCCCCCTCTTTCGGAAGGGCAGGAAGCCGAACTACCGGATTCGGTCGTCTGCCTTGAAAGATTAAAAGATACAAAATATTAACTGCTTAGCACCCCCTCCCTTTGGGAGGGGGTGCTAAGCAGTTGCACAAAATATTAATAAAGCCTGCCCAATTCCCGAAGTATTTCGGGAGGGCGGCTACAAAAAAACAATTCATGAAAAAACACTTCTTCTACCTCCTCACCTTCCTCCTTTCCATTTCCCTTTTTTCCCAAAAAAACCTGACGCCCGAAGCCCTTTGGCAGCTCGGCAGGGTCGGTCTCAACGACCTCTCGCCCGACGGCAAGACCGCTGTTTACAGCGTCCGGCATTACGACCTGGAGGCCAACAGCGGCAGCAGCGACCTGTTCGCCGTAGCCACCGACGGCAGCGGCAGCCCCCGCCAACTCACCAACTTGCCGGGCAGCGAGGGCGATGCCCAATTCCGCCCCGACGGCAAAAAAATCGGCTTCCTCCACAAAGGCCAACTCTGGGAAATGAACCTTGACGGCAGCAATGCTACTCAGGTTTCCAACCTGAAAATGAACGGCTACCACTACTCGCCCGACGGCAAAAAAATCCTTTTCATCGCTGATGTAAAATACGACCAGACAACGCTCGACAAGCACCCCGACCTGAAAAAAGCGGATGCCAAAATAATAGACGGGCTCATGTACCGGCATTGGACCGAATGGGAGGACGGCCAATACAGCAACATCTTCGTGGCCGATTACTCGGATGGACATTTGCGCAGCGAACCAAAAAATATAATGGGCGAACCCTATGATTCGCCGCTCAAACCTTTTGGCGGGATGGAGCAGATCGCTTGGAGCAAGGACGGGCGCTACATCGCCTACACCTGCAAAAAATTACGGGGCCTAAAATACGCCGTCAGCACCAATTCCGACATTTACCTCTACGACCTCCTGACCGGAAAAACCGACAACCTGACCAAAGGCATGATGGGCTACGACCTCAACCCCGCCTTCTCGCCCGACGGCCGCTACCTCGCATGGGAAAGCCAAGAGGAAGACGGCTACGAAAGCGACCGCCACCGCATTTTTGTCTATGATTTTGTGACCAAAAAGAAGGAAGAACTGACCGCAGGCCTCGACCAAAACGCCAGCAACCCGCAGTGGGGCAGCAACAGCAACCGCATCTATTTCAACAGCCCGGTGAATGCCACTTACCAACTGTTTTACATTGACCGCGACCGGGCAGAGGAGGTGGTGCAGGTGAGCAGCGGCACCTATAATTACGGCTCCTTTGCGGTCGGCAAAAACGGCATCACCGTCAGCCGCTGCTCCATGTCCGAGCCGCACGAACTGTTTTCGCTGTCGCTAAATGGCGGCCCTGCCCGGCAGCTTACATTCACGAACAAAGACCAGCTCGCCAATATCGGGATGGGAAAAGTGGAGAAAAGAATGATAAAAACCACCGACGACAAGGACATGCTCACGTGGGTAATTTACCCCCCCGGTTTCGATCCAGAAAAAAAATACCCGACGCTGCTTTACTGTCAGGGCGGGCCACAAAGTACGGTCAGCCAATTTTGGAGCTACCGCTGGAATTTCCAGATGATGGCCGCCAACGGCTACGTCATCGTCGCCCCCAACCGCCGCGGCCTGCCTTCTTTTGGCCAAAAATGGAACGACGAAATCGCAGGCGACTGGGGCGGCCAAGCCATGAAAGACCTGCTTTCCGCCATTGACGAAGTGGCCAAAGAACCCTATGTTGACAAGGACAACCTCGGCGCAGTGGGCGCAAGTTTTGGCGGCTACTCGGTGTATTGGCTGGCCGGCCACCACGAGGGGCGTTTCAAGGCCTTCATCTCCCACGACGGCCTGTTCAACCTCGAAAGTTGGTACCTCACCACCGAGGAGATGTTCTTCGCCAACCACGACCTCGAAGGACCTTACTGGCAAAAAGACCTGCCCGAAACCTGGCGCCTCGACTCGCCCCACCGCTACGTGCAAAATTGGGACACGCCGATTCTCGTGGTGCAGGGCGGCATTGATTTCCGGGTGCCCCCACAAGAGGGGCTACAGGCATTTCAGGCGGCGCAGTTGCGGGGCGTTCCGAGCAAGTTGCTGTATTTCCCGGAAGAGGGGCATTGGGTCATGTCGCCGCAGAACGGGGTGCTGTGGCAAAGGGAGTTTTTTGGGTGGTTGGATAGGTGGCTGAAGTAGTCGCCAACCGGCGGCAGGCAGGCAGGTTTATTGGGTAGGCTCATATAGTCTGCCCAATCCTGGAATTCTTCGGGAGGGGGCTAAATAAATAGTTACGAATTGTTTTATATTAGCGCATATTTTAAGTGCCACGGGGTAATTAATTCGGTAAATTTTTAAGCAAGATTCCTGCCTGCCGGCAGGCAGGTTTTCGATAGTTTTTCTTAAAAAATTCAAGCATAGTGGGGCTACGTGAAAATTTTTTAAGGAAAAATAGCGGAAAAAGATGCTTTAAAATTACCGAATTAATTGGCTCGTGGCACTTAATTGAAGGCCAATCAAATATTACCCGCATTTATTTTTTTCAACGGCTCATTGAGGAAACTTACCTTTACATCGTTTTAAAAACAATTTTCCCGGCAATACCTAATACTGCCGTATATATATGGACAAAACACAAAACCACGAACTCGAAAAGACCCTCTGGGCCGCAGCCGACAAGCTGCGCTCCAATATGGACGCTGCCGAGTACAAGCACATCGTGCTGGGGCTTATTTTCCTAAAATACATCTCCGATGCCTTTTCTGACCTGCACGAAAAACTGCTGTCCGGAAAAGGCGAATACGAGGGTGCCGACCCCGAGGACATTGACGAATACAAATTCAAAAACGTATTCTTCGTGCCCGAGGCCGCCCGTTGGCAGTACCTGCAAGACCGGGCCAAACAGCCCGAAATCGGCAAGTTCATTGACGATGCGATGGATGCCATCGAAAAACAGAACACCGGCCTCAAAGGTGTTTTGCCAAAAGAATACGCCAAGCCCGACCTCGACAAGCGCCGCCTCGGCGAACTCATTGACCTCATCGGCACCATCGGTTTCAACCAAGAGGGGCATACCGCCAAAGACCTGCTCGGGCGGGTCTATGAATATTTCCTCGGTCAGTTTGCCGATGCCGAGGGCAAAAAGGGCGGGCAGTTTTACACCCCCCAAAGCATCGTGCGGCTGCTCGTGGAAATGCTCGAACCCTACCGCGGGCGCATTTACGATGGCTGCTGTGGCAGCGGAGGCATGTTCGTGCAGAGCGAAAAATTCATCGAGGCGCACGAGGGCAGCCTGACCGACGTGAGCATCTTCGGGCAGGAGAGCAACCCCACCACTTTGCGCCTCTGTAAAATGAACCTCGCCATCCGCGGCATTGATGCCAAAATAGAACTCGGAGATACCCTGATGAACGACAAGCACCCCGGCCTCAAGGCCGATTTTGTCCTCGTCAACCCGCCTTTCAATGTCAGCGACTGGAGCGGCGAACACCTGCGGGACGACGTGCGATGGCAGTACGGCACACCGCCCACGGGCAATGCCAATTATGCCTGGCTCCAGCATTTTATCCATAAACTCAGCCCCACGGGAACGGCGGGCATCGTGCTGGCCAATGGCTCCATGACCTCCAATTCCGGCGGCGAGGGAAACATCCGCCGGAACCTCATCGAGGCCGGGCTGGTGGACTGCATGGTCGCCCTGCCCTCACAGCTTTTTTACAATACCATGATTCCCGCCTGCCTCTGGTTTTTTGCCAAAAACAAGGCGAACGGGAAATTCAGAAAAAGGAAAAACGAAATCCTTTTTATTGATGCCCGGAACATGGGCCGCATGATTAGCCGACGAAACCGGGAACTGACCGAGGCCGATATTTTGAAAATAGCCGGGACGTACCACGCTTGGCGAAATGTGCGGGGAAAATATGGGGACGTGGCGGGCTACTGCAAATCCGCTTCCCTCGAAGATGTGGCCGCCGCCAATTTTGTGCTCACCCCCGGTCGGTATGTGGGCGTGGCGGAAACGGAAGATGACGGTGTCCCTTTTGAGGAAAAAATGGAGAAGCTGACGAAGGATTTGGCCGGGCAGTTTAAGGAAAGCAAAAGGTTGGAGAAATTGATTAAAAAGAATTTAAAAGGTTTAGGCTATGAAATTGGATAGGTTCAAAAAACATGGAGGTTCGTGTAGTTCACGTTTACTAAACCTTGAAGGTTTAGTAAACGTATGCCCCAGCCTCCGTTCTGAAAAATTGATTAGTGAAAATTTAAAAGGGCTTGGATATGAAATTTGAGAAAAATATAACATATCGCAATTTGGAATCTGTTACTCAATTAATTACAAGAGGAATTACTCCGAAATATATTGAAGATGGTGTACCTGTAATTAATCAAAGATGTATTCGAAATGGGAAAGTTGATTTTGGATTAGCAAGACATACCAATGTTGAATTTAGCAAAATACCAAATGTCAAATACTTAAAAGATTACGATATTTTAATTAATTCAACAGGAAGAGGAACTTTAGGAAGAGTTGGACAAATAAAAGAAATTCATTTTCCAGTTACGGTAGATTCTCATGTAACAATTGTAAGAGCGAAAAAGGAATTCGTTGAGCCAATATTTTTAGGATATTTTTTGAAATCAAGGCAGACACTTATTGAAAGCCTTGCCCAAGGTTCAACAGGTCAAACTGAATTGTCAAGAGGCTATTTAAAAACTATTGACATTAAAATACCTTCGAAGTCAACCCAACGCCGCATCGCCTCCATCCTTTCCGCCTTTGATGACAAAATAGAGGTGAACCGACAGATGAACCGGACACTGGAGGAGATGGCGGGGGCATTGTTTCGGGAGATGTGTTTACCGAAAGATGATAAAAGATTACCCAAAGGTTGGAGCAGTGATATTTTGGAAAACCATGTGGAAATAGGAAGGGGGCTAAGTTATAAAGGTGCAGGGCTGACCAATGCGGAAGATGAAAACGGAGTGCCGATGCACAACCTCAATTCTGTTTTTGAAGGTGGAGGATATAAATACAAAGGGATTAAATTTTATAATGGGGAATATAAAGAAAGGCATTTGGTGAAACCGGGTGATGTCATAGTCACCAATACGGAGCAAGGGCATAAATATTTATTGATTGGCTGCCCGGCGATAGTTCCAAAATACTTTGGTGAAAAAGGGATTTTTAGTCAACATATATACCGGGTCAGGCCAAAAGCGGACTCACCGATTTCGAAACCGTTCCTCCACTATTTGCTTTTGCAAAAAATGGTTCGGGAACAAATGATTGGTGCGACCAATGGCACAACAGTAAATATGCTTTCGAAAGATGGATTGGAATATCCGCAATTTTTTCTTCCACCAAAAAAAGTGATTGATAAATTCACGGGATTGGTTAATTCTTTTTTGGAAAAGAAAGAGGAGTTGCATAAAGAGAATTTGACGCTTTCGCAAATAAGGGATGGGCTGTTGCCGAGGTTGATGTCGGGGCAAGTGAAATTGTAAACTTGATAATTTGAAAATAAATTAAATCCAAAAATATGGCTTTGAAAGACGACATTAAGAACAAGGCAAAAGCAATAGTTGATGAAAAATTTGTTGTAACAGACGTGGATTATGTACCTGACATTACAAATACCAAATTGACATTTGGGTGTACTGGATTACAATTTGAATCAACAGTTCTTTTTATTGACATGCGAGGTTCTACCAAAATACTTAACAGTCACAATAAATCAACAGTCGCTAAAATCCACATGGTTTATTTTCATACGATTATAAATATAGCGAAATCTATGGACGGAGAAGTTAGAAGCTTTAATGGTGATAGTATGTTGGTGTTTTTTCAAGGAACTACAAAAAATTCGTTGAGCAATGCTGTAAAAGCTGCAATGCAAATGAAATATGCATTGACCCAAGTTGTGAACCCATACTTAGAAAAATATTCTTCAGTTGACTTTGGAATAGGGTTAGACCATGGCAAAGTACTTTGTACAAAAATTGGTTTAGGAAGAAATAGCAATCATCAAGACTTAATTTGGATTGGGAATGCAGTAAATAAATCTACAGTGATTGGGGACAAATGCTCAAAACCCAATCATATAGGAATTTCAAATAAAGTTTATGAAAACTTAAACGACAATGTAAAATATCACAACCGAAAAAATTCTTGGGGACAAGTTGAAAAAGTTAATATGTGGAATTCAGCATGGATGGTTTACAATGACAAAAACGAAAAATATTGGCACACCAATTATTATTGGGCAATTTAACTAATATTGTTATGATTTCAAGATTTTTAGGTGAATCTGGTAAGCGAAAGCTCATTCGAGCAATTAAAGAATGTCAGGTTTTTATAGGTAATAATGATGCAGCAAACCAAATTGCTGAAGTGGGTGAATTATTAGAATTTAGCAAAGGTCAAGCATTGATTTCGCAAGATGAAACCGATGACGACTTATTTATTCTGATAATTGGGGAAATTGATATTTTAGTTAATGGTCGTTTGGTGGCAACACGGAAGGCACCAAAAAATGTTGGTGAGATGTGCCTCGTTAATCCGAAAGCTCCAAGAAGTGCAACTGTAACTGCAAGAACTCCGGTCGTCGCTTTAAAAATTTCAGAAGATGTATTTAGTGAAGTAGCTGAGGAGCACCCGGAGCTATGGAGAAATATCGCAGTTGATTTGGCAGGTAGGCTAAGGGAAAGAGGAAGGCTCCTCGAAGCACCAAATGAAATTCCCAAATTATTTATTGGCTCTTCCGTGGAGTCACTGAGAATTGCCGAACAGATACAGGCTTCTCTCACTTATGAACCTGTCGAAGTTGTCGTTTGGACGGATAATGTTTTTTTGCCTTCAAGATATACATTAGAAGACTTAATGTGCCAAGTAAACGAATCTGACTTTGCTCTTTTTTTAGTTATGCCAGAAGATTTGATTCAAAGTCGAGGTGAAGCGAGTTATGGCCCCAGAGATAATGTGATTTTGGAGATAGGTTTATTTATGGGAAAATTGGGACGGAAAAGAGTTTTTTTAGTGACAAAAAGAGGTGAAAATATAAAATTACCTACCGATTTGTTGGGCATTAAAATACTTAATTTTAATGCTGAAAGTTCGAATTTGAGTTCAGCGGTTGGCCCTGTTTGTACGGAAGTGAAAAGGATGATAAATAAATTAGGTGCGAAATAATTTCAATTTCATGAAAAGTAATTACCAATTTTACAATTACGAAAAAAGCATTGAACGAATTAATGAAATTCTCAAAGCGGAAGATACTTCATACGAGGAAATGGATAGTGTTCCATCGAGAGATAAATTAACATTTACAAATGGTTTTTATGTTTATTGCTCGTCAATGTTTGTTGATATTCGAGGGTCTTCTAATCTTCCAGAAAAATATAAAAGGCCGACTCTGGCTAAATTATACCGAGCGTATATCTCCGAGATAGTGGCAGTAATTAATGGAGAAAGCTCTTGTGTTGAAATTAATATTGCTGGAGATGGAGTGTGGGGAGTTTTTGATACGGAATATATTAGTCAGATAAATAATGTCTTTGGCACAGCTGCACAAATTTCCTCGATTGTCGAAATTCTTAATTGTCGCCTTAAAAAGAATAAAATAGACCCGATTGAAATTGGGGTTGGGATTGATTACGGTAGAGCTTTGATGATAAAAGCTGGATATAGCGGAAGCGGAATAAATGAAGTAGTTTACATGGGAGACGTTGTAAATCAAGCCTCGAAGCTTTGTGGTTATGGGAATAAGGAGGGTTATGATTTTGAAATAATGGTTTCAGAAGTCATTTACGACAATCTTAATAAGGGTAATCAAAAGCTTTTGTCATGGAATAATACAAGAGGTTGTTGGCATGGCAATGTAATTAATACTGACATGTCTAAATGGGTTGCCGATAATTGTTAAATAATAAATGCACATCACCGAATCCGACATACAACAAACCACCCTCGCCCTCCTCCGGGAGCAGGGCTACCACCACCTCCCCGGCGGGGCGTTGGCGGAAGGTGCATTTGCGGAGCGAAAGAAAAACCAAAAAAACATACAATGAACAAAGAAAACCAACACACCGAGTGGAAAGCCACCTGGCGCGACGAATACCTGAAATGGGTATGCGGATTTGCCAATGCCGAAGGCGGCACCCTCAGCATCGGCAAGAACGACGACGGAAGCATCGGCGGGCTGCCCAATGCCCGGAAGCTGATGGAAGACCTCCCGAACAAAATACGGGACATCCTCGGCATCATCGTGGCCGTCAACCTTTTTTCGGAAAAAGGGAAAGAGTGGATAGCCATCGAGGTGGAGGGCTACCCCTTCCCGGTCAATTACAAAGGCCGTTATTTCCGGCGCAGCGGCAGCACCAACCAAGAACTGAAGGGGGCGGCACTTGACCGTTTCCTCCTGCAAAAACAGGGCAAGCATTGGGACGGTGTGCCGGTGCCAAAAGTGAGCGCAAAAGACTTGGAAAGCAGTGCTTTCGGGTTTTTCAAAAACCGGGCATCGAGAAGCAAGCGCATCAGCGCCGCCGATTTGCGGGAAGGACGGAACGGCCTGCTCGACAAGCTCCACCTGACCGAGGCGGGCTACCTGAAACGGGCGGCCCTGCTGTTGTTCCATGCCGACCCGGAACGCTTCGTGACCGGGGCTTATATCAAAATCGGGTTTTTCGAATCGGACGTGGATTTGCGCTATCAGGACGAGATACACGGCCACCTGTTCCTGCAAGTGGAAAAGACGATGGACCTGCTGCTGACCAAGTACCTCAAAGCAGAGATTTCTTATGAGGGCTTGCAACGGGTGGAGACTTATCCTTTTCCCGAAGAAGCCCTCCGGGAGGCCCTGCTCAATGCGGTGGCCCACAAGGATTACAGTAGCGGCAACCCCATCCAAATCAGCGTTTATGAAAACAAAATCATCTTCTGGAATGCCGGGCAACTGCCCGAAAACTGGACGGTCGAACGGTTGATGAAAACCCATCCTTCTGTTCCGTTCAACCCAGGCGTGGCCAATGCCTTTTTCCGGGCAGGCATGATAGAATCATGGGGAAGGGGGACTTTGAAAATCATGGAAGAATGCCGGCAGGCGGGGGTGCCGGTGCCGGGTTTTAAATATGATTTGTCGGGGTTTTGGATTGAGTTTGAGAAGCCTTTTAGTGACGAGAAAGTGTCAGGTGACATGTCAGGTAAAGTGTCAGGAAAAACTTCTGAAATGATTCTCCAATTTATCAATGAAAATGAAAATATAACTGCTGCTGAAATGGCTGGTAAGATGGGAATCACAAAACGTACTGTTGAAAGAAACTTGCAAAAATTGCAAAAAGAGGGAGGCTTGATAAGGGTAGGAAGTAGAAAAAGAGGGAAATGGCAGATAATACATCTATAGCTTTTTTTGGCAATTAATCTGGCAATGACAATCAACAAGACCAATAATGCCCACCATGTATAAATGTCGGTATAAACGTCGGTATAAACGTCGGTATAAATGTCGGTATAAATGTCGGTATTTAGACCTCCAAAAGGAGGCTTATCATACAAAGGAAATTTAAAGCTGGTTTTTTTGATGAGTTTCAAAACAAGAAAAAGTGCGGTAGAAAGTGCGGTAGAAAATATGATGAAACCACTAACAAAAAAATCAAAATAAAACCCATTCAGAAATAAGTACAACGCAGCACATGATAACCGAAGCAGACATAGAACAAATCACCCTCGACCTCCTCCGGGAGCAGGGCTACCACCACCTCCCCGGCCGGGTATTATTGGAAGGTGCATTTGCGGAGCGAAGCACTTCGGAAGTGCTGCTGCTTGCCCGTTTGGAAACGGCCATTGACCGCCTCAACCCCCACCTGCCGCCCGGGGCAAAAGAGGAAGCCCTCCGCAAACTCCGCCGCACCGACAGCCCCGAACTGCTCGCCCAAAACGAGGCATGGCACCGCCATCTGACCGAGGGCGTGGACCTGACCTTCCGCACTCCGGAGGGCGACATCCGCAGCGACAAGGCATGGCTGCTCGATTTCCAAAACCCGCAAAACAACGAGTGGCTGGCCGTCAACCAACTCGACGTGGCGGAGGGGCAGTACCGCCGCCGCCCGGACGTGGTGCTTTATTGCAACGGCATCCCGTTGGTGGTCATCGAACTGAAAAACGCCACCAATGAACGGGCGGATACCGTGGCTGCTTTCAACCAGATTGAGACCTACAAAAAAGAAATCCCGGTGCTGTTTGCGCCCGTGGCCTTTTCGGTCATCAGCGACTATTGGTTTGCACAGGCAGGCACTTTGAGCAGCGGATACAAGCGTTTCATGGAATGGAAGAGCAAGGACGGCGACCTCATCGTGGACGTGGACGAAGACCGGAGCAACCGCAGCCGCGCCGAACTGCCCTACCTCATAGAGGGCATGCTCCGCCCCGACCGCCTGCTGGATTTGCTCCGCCACTTTATTGTTTTTGAAAAAACACGGGACAAGACCAGCAAAAAACTGGCAGCCTATCACCAGTATTTTGCTGCCAACCGGGCCATCGAAACCACCATCGCCGCCTCCCGTCCCACGGGCGATAAACGGGCAGGCGTGGTGTGGCACACGCAGGGTTCGGGCAAAAGCCTGAGCATGGTTTTTTATACGGGAAAACTGGTGCTCGAACAGGCGATGAACAACCCCACAATAGTGGTGCTGACCGACAGAAATGACCTCGACCAGCAGCTTTTCGAGACTTTCGGTAATTGCCAACAACTGCTCCGCCAAACGCCCGTGCAGGCCGAAACGAGGGTACACCTGCGGGAACTTTTGCAGGTGGCATCCGGCGGCGTGGTGTTCACCACTATCCAAAAATTTTTCCCCGAAAAACAGGGCGACACGTACCCGACCCTCTCCGAACGGGACAACATCGTGGTGGTGGCCGACGAGGCACACCGCAGCCAATATGATTTCATTGATGGCTATGCCCGCCACATGCGGGATGCCCTGCCCAATGCTTCGTTCATCGGTTTCACGGGCACTCCGATTGAAAAAACAGATGCCGATACCCGGGCCGTTTTCGGCGAGTATGTCCACATTTACGACATCCAACAGGCGGTGGAAGATGGGGCCACGGTGCGCATATATTACGAAAGCCGCCTCGCCAAAATCGAACTGGACGAAGAGGTGCATGCGCTCATGGATTCCGAAATCGAGCAGCTTACCGAGGGGCAGGAAACAGCGGGCACCTATCAGAAATACCTCGAATGGACGAGCAAGGAGGCCATCATCGGCAGCGAAAGGCGGCTGCGCCGGGTGGCCCAGGACTTGGTGGAGCATTTTGAAAAACGCACTGAAATTTTGCCCGGCAAGGCGATGATTGTCTGCATGAGCCGCCGCATCTGTGTGGCGCTGCACGACAAAATCAAAGCCATCCGCCCCGATTGGTACAGCCCCAAGGACAGCGAGGGGAAAATAAAAGTCATCATGACCGGCTCGGCGAGCGACCCCCTCGACTGGCAGGAGCATATCAGGAACAAGCCCCGGCGGAAGGCCATCGGAGACCGCCTGAAAGACCCCGGCAACCCACTGCAATTGGTCATCGTGCGGGACATGTGGCTGACGGGCTTTGATGCCCCGCCGCTGCACACGCTGTATGTTGACAAACCCATGGGCGGCCATAACCTGATGCAGGCCATCGCAAGGGTGAACCGGGTGTTCAAAGACAAAACGGGCGGCCTCGTGGTGGACTATATCGGCATCGCACAGGATTTGAAAAATGCGCTTTCGGTCTATACGGACAGCGGCGGCAAAGGCCAACCTGCCTATGACAAATCCGCCGCCGTGGACAAGATGATTGAACTGTATGAGGTGGTGGTGTATATGTTCAACGGGCATTTTAAATACAAAAAATACTTTGCGCTCGACCAAGCCAAAGACCGCCTCGATTTTACCGCCGATGCCGTGGAATTTATCATGGGACTGGAGGACGGCCCGCAACGTTTCAAACAGACTGTGACCCGCCTTTCGCAGGCTTTCGGTTTGGCAAACCCGCACGAGGAGGCGGACAAAATCAGGGATGAACTGGCTTTCTTTCAGGCCATGCGCAGCCGCATTGCCAAGCTCACGAGAAAGGAAGGTTTGGAAAAAGACCAGGCCATCGAAACGGCCATCCGGCAGATTGTTTCCCAAGCCCTGATTTCGGACGAAGTGATTGACATCTTTGATGCGGCGGGCATCGAAAAACCGGAGATTTCGATTTTGTCCGACGAGTTTTTGGAGGACATCCGAAATATGAAGCGGAAAAATACGGCGCTCGAACTGTTGCGCCGCCTGCTGAACGAACAACTGAAAACGAGTTTCAGCGCCAATGTTATCCAGATGAAAAAGTTCTCCGAACTTCTAGCCGATTCGGTGCGCCGCTATCAGAACAATTTGATTTCCACCGCGGAGGCTTTGCAGGAGGCCATTGATTTTGCCCACAGCATCAAGGATGCCATGAAGCGGGGGGAAAAGCTCGGACTGCGGGAAGATGAACTGGCGTTCTATGATGCCCTCCATGTGAGCGAGACGGCGGAGGCGGTTTTGGGGGACAAGGTGCTGCGGGAAATTGCGCTGGAACTGGTGGAGAGCTTGAAAAAAAGCGTGACGATTGACTGGAACATCAAGGAGAGTGTGCAGGCGGGTATCCGTATCCGCATCAAACGGATTTTGCGGAGGCACAAATACCCGCCGGATGCCTCGGCAAAAGCGGTGCAGGCGGTGATGGAACAGACGGAGGTGCTGGCGAGGTTGTGGGCGAAGTAATATTTAAATTTGAACAAAAGGGTAAAACCGAATAGCGAAGGATCAACTATCGGCCTTCATTTATTTTGTTACAATGCTTTACATTCAAAAAACATGTCATATATTTAGCCCTGAAACACAACATGATTCAGATAAAACTTTAAATAAAGTTATTTCTATATCGAAACGGGCAAAACATGGATACCCTCACCACCGATTTTATTGACACTTGCAAAATACTCATTGCTTCCGCTAAGACGGACGAAGCACTAAAGACTTTGCTCAATTCATTTGCCCAATCTCAACATGAAATCCTTTTGCTGTCCAGCAAATGGGCCGATCTTAAAAAACAGAAAATTTCGGGAGTTATTTCAGAAAAGGATTTCCAACAAGAAAGAATGACCATTAATAAACATATTTTGACCATCCTTGATGATATTGAGAATGACTCAAACATTTCTTTGCTAAAAAATAAATTAGAGGAGAAGAAAGAAGTAAGGACTTTTGGAGCGCAAAAAAATAATTGGACTAAAAATAATTGGATTGCTTTTTTTCTTGTTCTCTTTATTTTTATTATAGGTGTTTTAGGATTTCAAAAAGGATTTATCTTCACTCATTCCAGCGTCAAAAATAATAGCTTATTAGAAACAAAAAACTTCGATATGGGCGAGGAAAAATATAGAAGTAAAAATTATTTAATGGCTGCCGAATATTATCATGATTTTTTGGAACAGTTTAAATCATTGTCAAAATCAGAAAAGCAAAAAGATCCTAATTTCCGTGAAGCATATGTAGGAAGGATAAATAGTTTGTTCTTTGAATTCAATAAAACAAAGAAGAATAGAAAAGAGGTGTTAGAAGAATGTAATAATTTTAGAGAGGTGTTCGATAAAAAGGGATTCCCATTAAATATAATGGCTAAAGTACACTTTAAATTGGGCCACATAGAAGTAGCAGATTCTTTATCCAAAGAATATCAAAAATTCAAGAACAAGTAAATTATGGGCTGATTATATAGAGAATTGAACGTCAGTGTATATATACTGAACCACAATAGGCTTTGTGCATCGAGCGCAGGTTCTCTCCGCCTTAGGCGGACTGGGGGCTGGCGAGGGCAAATACACAAAACCTATTATGGTTCAGTATAACTTCAAAATTGTAAATAATTTATTTATAAGAAGAACAAAAAGTATCTGCTATTAATAGAGAATGAGGCAAATAGGACGCCTTTGACTTACAAATGACATTTATTAATTCTTCTCTTCGAACGTCATTGTCCTTTGAATCTGAAAGCGTTTGCAATTCTAAGAAATAATGTAAAACTATCATTATCTCATCATCACAATTTTTTTTCTGACTTATGCTTTCTCCAGGTCTGCTTCTTTGGACATTGCTATTAGTCTTGTAAAGGAAGGTGAAGCAATACAGTGTCATAAATGCAACCAAGATTTTCATAGTATGATTTTTTGGATTAGCCCCCATGCAGAATAATTATTTGAAATTTTCTGTGGGTAATTAATCAAATGAAAAATAATTTGTGTAGTATAGGGAAAACCTCTAATTAAATAGATATGATAGTTGTGTGTTAAATCAACCTGTTATTTAAGGAATATATTGATTAATAATTTTCTTGGCTCAAAAAGTCTTTATAACAACAATAGATATACTTTTATCATCATGCAAAAACCGATCCTAATTAATTTCGCTATTCAATTCGCCCGGCTTTTCATGTTTTATTTAGGCCGTTGTTTTAATAATTTAATCAAGGATTAGAGAAGCACACATCTCTTTTCATTTCCCCAAAAATGCCCCCTAAACCCCTGCTCACATTTTCAGCACTCCCCCAAACCGCTCATTAAACCCAACCACCCCCTGCAGCCCGCCCGTATGCACCATCACCACCGTCGCCCCTTTTTCAAAAAAACCTTTCCCTGCCAGGTCAAAAAGTGCAAAGGCCAGTTTGCCCGTATAAATAGGGTCGAGCGGGATGCCGTAATCTTTTTTAAAAGAATTGATAAAATCTATCAGCTCCGGTTTGAATTTGGCGAAGCCGCCAAAATGGTAATTGTCGAAGACCTGCCAGTTACTGTATTTTTTTTCGCTGCATTTTTTTAAAAACCCGGCCACTTCATTTTTCATAAAATTGCCTTTCAGGGCAGAGATTCCGATGGCCGTTCCCTTGCCCTCCATGCCGGTAACGATGCCTGCCAGTGTTCCGCCCGTGCCGCAAGCGGTACAGATATAATCAGGCAGGACATCGAGTTGTGAGTTTAGTTCCGCAACTATTTCGGCGCAGCCGGGCAGGGCGAGGCAATTGGAGCCGCCTATCGGCACATCGTAATACCCATTAGGATTAATTTTAATGGTTTCAAATATGGAATTGTCGTTTTTATTTCTGAAATTTGTCCTGCTTACGAATTTTAGTTCCATTCCACACTCTTCCACATACATTAATGTCGGATTCAACGGCAGCACCTTTTCACCTCTGACAACACCCAATGTTGAAAAGCCGAACGCCTTTCCGGCCGCAGCCGTAGCTGCAAGGTGATTGCTATAAGCGCCTCCGTATGTCAAGAGTTTTTTAAACCCTTTCCGGCGGGCTTCGATCAAGTTGTATTTCAGCTTGCGCCACTTGTTGCCGGAAATGTCAGGGTGCAACAGATCGTCCCTTTTGATGAACAGCCGCAGCCCCCCTTGTGCAAACACGGGCGGGCAGATCTCTTGTACGGGAGATGGCCCGTTTTGTAACCTAACTGTTAGGTCGGCGGTCATAGATAAAATTTTCGGCAAAAATCGAACATTCGGCAATTATTTCAACTAATCTATACATATTAAGATTTTTCGGAATAGTTTCTGTGCAACAAACACTATTGAATCATTAACTCCCCCTGTTATGAAAAAACTTCTCAGTCCGCAGTCTGCCAGTCTTCAATCTTCAGTCCATTCCGGAGTAACTTTAGGGCAGCGTGCCACTCCATCCCAGAATAATTTTGGAGCAGCCCAAAGTTCAAAACCTGATAACCTTTCTGATAAAGAGTCAATTCCTACCACTTCTTCCAATACCAAGGCCAAAAGCAATGACGGTGGTTATATCTGGATCGTCTGATCAGTCCGCAGTCTATCAGTCCACAGTCGGTCAGTCCGCAGTCTTCAGTCTTATTGGAATCCTACCTGAAATGCGGATCAATGCCCACGACAGCCAAATTAGGACTCCAATAAGACTGAAGACTGTGGACTGACCGACTGTGGACTGAAGACTGCGGACTGACCGACTGCGGACTGAAAAAAATTCCTACCTTTCGCCTTTTAAAAAACAAAACCTGTTCAACTATGGCTATGCTCGAAATAATCGTGGGTATGATCTTTACCTACATGGTTCTCAGCCTTTTAGGTACTACTATCAACGAACTGATCTCCTCTTGGCGCGGCTGGCGGGGGCTTTACCTCGAAGAAGGTTTGAAGCGCCTGCTCAAATTTGAGAGCGACAGTTCCATTTTCAAAAAATTTACGGACAACGAATTTTACAAACAACTGAAGCAGCACAAAACGCCGCTGCGGATGTCGAGGGCGCCGGAGTACCTGAGCGCAGAGAATTTTGTTTCCATTTTGACGAACACGCTCAAAAAAAAGGGCGTACCGGTGGACAAGGTGGAGGACATGATAGAAGGACTGCCCGCCGACAGCAAATTGCGGGAAGTGCTGGAGCAGTTCAAAGAGGAGGGGCACCAGAGCGTGGAGGCATACAAGCAGCGGCTGGGCAACTGGTTTGACGACGTGATGAGCCACACGAGCGGCTGGTACAAAAGGCACCTGCAGTTTGTGACCATATTTGTCGGGCTGGGCATTGCGATGGTCTTTAATGCCGACAGCTTCAGTATCTACTCCCACCTCACCAAAAACACGGCGGCGCGCGAGAGCCTTTCCACTCTGGCGAGGACATTTGCCGAAAACAACGATGCCCTGCCGGAACTGAAAAATTACGCAGACACCCTTGCGTACGAAGACATCAAAAAGGAAATCCAGAACTTCACCAACAGCGGGGAGTTTGCCCAAGTGTCGAACATCCTCGGCCTCGGCTGGCAAGAAGGGGACTTGCTGATCGGCCCGATGGACTGGCTGGTGAGGATACTGGGCTGGCTGATCACGGCGCTGGCCATCTCGCTCGGCGCACCTTTCTGGTTCAGCGCCTTGAAGCGTATTATTTCCATCAACTCTTCGGGCGGGTCTTCCAACAATGCGCCGCAGGTGGTGATCAATACGGGGGACAAGAAGAAGGAGGTTTGAAAATGAGATGTTATTGAGCTATTGATGAGGTATTGAGGCATTATTGATATTAATACCACAATACCTCAATACCCACTAATTTCTTTGAGGTTGTTCCAGCTTACCAACTGCCCTTTCGAGGTGCTGATATTTTCATTGCCCCCATAAACGACAAAACTCTTTTCGGGGCTGTTGCCCGATAATTTGTTCCAATAATCCAGCTCTTTGAAATAGGACATATTCTGGCTGAGGCCTGATTTGATTTCGATGGGCCTTAATTTGCCTGCTGTTTCCAAAAGCACATCCACTTCGTGGCCGTGGTTGTCCCGCCAAAAGAAAATATTGGAGGGCCTTCCCTGATTGAAGCGGCCCTTTAGCAGTTCCAGTATTATCATATTTTCAAACAATGCCCCCCGCAGGTAATGGGTGGAAAGTTGTTTGGCATTTTCAATAAACAACAAAGAACAGGCAAGCCCAGTGTCGTAAAAATACAATTTGGGCGACTTGACCAGCCTTTTGTTGAAATTGGCATGGTGCGGCATGACCGTAAAAACGATGAAACTTGCCTCTAATACGGAGAGCCAAGACTTGGCGGTGTTTGGGCTGATGCCCGCATCGGAGGCGATGGAACTCAGGTTGAGCAATTGCCCCGTTCGGCCAGCACACAACCTCAAAAACCTGGTGAACCCGTTGAGGTCTCCGAGGTTTTTGATTTGGCGGACATCCCTTTGCACATAGGTTTCCAGATAGGCGGGGAAAAAATCGGCAGGGTCGAGCCCCCTGTCATGGACAGGCGGGTACATTCCCTTAAAAATGAGGTCTTCATATTTGCCCAAAGGGATGGAGCCGCCCCTTAGTTCGTCCATTGAAAATGGCAACAGCTTTAAAATAGCTGCCCTGCCTGCCAGCGATTGGCTTATTTTTTCCATCAGCAAAAAATGTTGGGAACCGGAAAGGACAAACTGGATGCCGGGGCTGGCATCAACCATTCCCTGCATATAAGAAAAAAGTTCCGGTACATGTTGGGCTTCATCGAGCAGCGCGCCTTCTTGATAGTTTTCAAGAAATCCCCGTGGGTCTTCCGTTGCCCGCTCCCGCACGTCGGGGTCTTCGAGGGAGGCATAGGGGAGCTTGGGGAACAGGCTGCGGAGCAGGGTGGTCTTGCCCGATTGCCGTGGGCCGCTCAGGACGAGGATCGGGAATTGGCCTTGTAGAGCAAGGAGTTTTTGAGAAATCGTTCTTTGTATCATAACCAACATTTTGTACAATTTTGCAATTGAATTGCAAAATTGTACAAAATTAACGGATTGTTTTTGAATTTTGTTGTTTTCTTGTGAATATGCGCAATGGGATCGAGGAACTGTACATATGGGCAGCCTAGTGCAGTGATTCGTAATTAGTTGATTAGTGATTAGTTCGCCAAATCCTTGATAATGTGGTATTTACCAAAAAATAAATAGTCCGCTAATTACGAATCGAACCACTAGTGCAGTGA
>DROJ01000382.1 GCA_011321935.1 Bacteroidota bacterium
AGCCGTCGCCGTCGGCATCTTTGTACCAAACTTGGCCGGGGTGCTCATTGGCATCGGTGTCGTCGCAGTCGGTGTTGTCGGCCACAAAGCCCGCGGGCTGGGTGCAGGCCATGGTGCTGTTGGCCGGATCGCCGAAGCCGTCCATGTCACTGTCGGCATAAAAGGTCGTTAGCACGCCCTCGTCGGTCATGCCATCGCAGTCGTCGTCAATGCCGTTGCAGACCTCCGTCGCACCGGGGTTCACCGCCGCATTGGCGTCATCGCAGTCGCCGCTCGTCGCAGTCAGTTCACCTGCGGTGAAATGGTCGGCCGGGCGCAGGCATTGCGTCAGCGACGTGCCATCGGAATAGCCGTCGCCGTCAGCATCTTTGTACCAAACTTGGCCGGGGTGCTCGTTGGCGTCGGTGTCGTCGCAGTCGGTGTTGTCGGCCACAAAGCCCGCAGGTGCTGTGCAGGCCTGTTGCGAAACGGCGGGGTCGCCGAAGCCATCCATGTCTGCGTCCTGATAATAGGTAGTCAATAGCCCCTCGTCGGTCATGCCGTCGCAGTCGTCGTCAATGCCGTTGCAGACCTCCGTCGCACCGGGGTTCACCGCTGCATTGGTGTCGTCGCAATCGCCGCTCGTCGCAGTCAGTTCACCTGCGGTGAAATGGTCTGCCGGGCGGAGGCATTGCGTCAGCGACGTGCCATCGGAATAGCCGTCGCCGTCGGCATCTTTGTACCAAACTTGGCCGGGGTGTTCGTTGGCGTCGGTGTCGTCGCAGTCGGTGTTGTCGGCCACAAAACCTGTCGGTTGGGAGCAGGCTTGCTGCGTTGCGGCAGGGTCGCCGAAGCCGTCCATGTCCACGTCGGCATAATAAGTGGTAGGCCCGGCAGAACTGACGTTTGCTTCGCCCGGCGTTGCGCAACGGGGACTGAAATCCACATTGTTCACGTCCGTATCAACTCCATTTGGCCATCTCGAAATACTGACGAGTTCGGAATTCCCGTCGTCAATCAGGCCCATGCCCGAGCCTTCGGTATAATTCATTACCGACCCTTCGTAGCTCACCGCATCGTGCGGAATATTGAGGAAATTGACGCGGATACCGATGGCATCGGGAGCGCCATTTTGGATAGAATTAATGGCCGCCAAATCACAGTTCGGAACAGTGCTTCCAGTTTTGCAAACAACATAATAATCGCCCGGGGCAAGTACTACCGCTGGCAGGCCGATGACCTGATAGGGCTGGTTGTCGCCCCCGTTTATCAAATCGAGGTCGTACAAAGACAGGTCAATAGCATAGGTGCAAGGATTGTAAAGTTCGATAAACTCGGCGCCGTCGGCGCCCGGCTGGTCATAGTCCACTTCATTGATGATGATGCCGCAAGAGCAGCTTGGCAGGTTGGTGATGGTCTGCGTAAAAGTGCAACCGGCATTGTTGGAAAAAGTGGCAACCAAGTTCGTTGTGGAACCATCGGCCGGCAATTGTACCCCAACAAAGGTATGCGAGGTCGGCCCATCGAGACTGGCCACACTGACGGATGCCCCCGAACCGCCCGTCAAATCCAAAGTGCCCACCGCTTCCGGGTTTTCAAAAACCACTGTCACGTCGGCGGTATAAGTATCGTCGAGCGGAACGGCCGAATTGTTTCCGTCACAACTGCTGATGTTGCTCAGCGTAATACCGGTGATATTGCAGCCGGGGGCTGCATCGTCGTTTTGGATAGTGCCATTTGCGGAAGCGGTAACAATGGTAGCGCCGCCCGTCGGGTTCGACAGCGTGACCGTAAAGCCCTCGTCCATTTCAACATCCACATCGCCGCTCACATTTACAGTCAGCGTTTTTGTTGTTTCGCCTGCGGCAAATGAGGCCATACCGCTTGGCAGGGCGCCGCCGAAATCGGCTGCATCGGCAGCGTTCGCACCACTGCCCGTCACTGCCCAATCCACATCGTTAGCGCCACTAGTGTTGCCGCTGCGGGTCACGGTGAAAGTGAAAGGGGTGTTGCCCGCATTGCCTTCGGCCTTGTCGGCAGAGGTAGCGGCGATGGCTAGGTTGGTCGGCAGGGTATCGTCGTTTTGGATAGTGCCGTTTGAGGCAGCAGTAGTGATGTCGGTACTGCAGCCCGCCACGTCTGTCAGCGTTACAGTGAACATTTCGTCGGCTTCCACATCTGTATCGCCGCTCACATTTATAGTAATAACTTTCGTTGTTTCGCCTGCGGCAAATGAGACCGTACCGCTTGGCAAAGTGCCTCCAAAATCAGCAGCGTCAGCAGCGGAGCCACCACTGCCCGTCACTGCGTAATCCAAATCGGTAGCGCCCGCGGTCAGTCCGCTGCGCGTCACGGTGAAAGTGAAAGCCGTTGTTGCTGCGTTGCCTTCGGCCTTGTTGGCATCAGTGGCCGCAATGGAAATGGCAGGCAGGGCATTCGCTGCGCCGATCGTATTCTGCGAACAGGTCACAAACCACAAACTGCCGATTTTTTGCACCGAACTCCCATCGGGGGTAGAGCCGCCTTCGGTAGCCCCCACGTCGGTACTGGTCTGTCCATTGGCGTCGCCGGCAGTTGCCATAAAGGAACCTCCATAACTGATGAATTCAAAAGCAGTGCCCCCACAGCTCAGCGCGAAGCCATCGGGGTTTCCGTTTTGCAGTCCAGGAATGAGTTTTGAATAATAGGTGTGCGTCCCGTCATTTGCGCCAGCAACAAAAGTGCTGAGCAAATGGGTCGAGCCATAAGTACTCCCGCCACTGCCGTTGTAAAGGGTCAATGTCACATCGGACAAAGTAACCGCAGCAGCATTGAGCACGGCCACCTCGACAAATTCATTGGCGTCAGTGCCGGCATCGTTGTAATGAAATTCATTGATTGATACATCTGCCGCCGTCGGGCAAACAATGGCATCGTCGTTTTGGATATTGCCGACGGCAGTTGCGGTGGTGATATTGGCCCCGCCCGTCGGGTTCGACAGGGTGACCGTAAAGCCCTCGTCCGGCTCCACGTCCACATCGCCGCTTACATTTACAGTTACCACTTTCATTGTTTCGCCTGCGGCAAATGAGACCATGCCGTTTGGCAAAGAACCGCCAAAATCGGTCGCATCGGCAGCGTTGGCACCACTGCCCGTCACTGCGTAATCCACATCGGTAGCGCCTGTGGTATTGCCGCTGCGGGTCACTGTAAAAGTGAAAGGGGTATTGCCTGCATCGCCTTCGGCCTTGTCGGCAGAGGTAGCGGCAATGGCTAGGTCGGTAGGTGCAGGGGCAGCGGTACCATAACAAATGGTGCCGTTCCATTGGCGGGGGGAGAAGATGCTGCCTCCGTTACCAAAGGGATAGCCCAACCCAATGCCCGGGTTGAGGTCTATCAGCAAAGTGCCGTCGTTCCATGTAGAAGTGCCGTTGGTGTAGTTTATGGAGCCATCAGTGGAGGTTACATAAAGCCCCTTGCTCTGTCCCGGGGTCAAGACCAGCCCGCTGATGTTGACCGAGGTCATGGCATTTGGCCCTGCCGAAGTCACTGTTTGTGAACCCAGCAGTGTCCATACGCCAGCAGTGGTTTCATTGCCCACGTAGGTTGAAGCGGCGGTGGTGTAATAAATTTCGAGGGGATGGCTGCCAGCATCCAAATTCACTTCAAAAGAAAGGATGGTAAGGTCGCCTGCACCATTGTTGGTGATGTCGAACATATTGCCGTCCGAACCGTTTCCGCCAGCAAAAGTGGTAGAAAGGCAGGTCGGGGTCAGGTTGCAGAAAGAGTTTCCGCCCATATTCTCTGCCCCGGGAGTGATGCATCGGAGGCTGAAGTCCACGTTGTTCATGTCGGTGTCCGAGCCGTTGGGAAAGCGGGAAAGGCCAACTTGGGGGTCGGAGTTATTGTCGGTCAGGCCAGTGCCGTCGCCCTCCACGAAGCCAACCACCGAACCTTCATAGCTCAGGGCATCCACCAGCATGCCCCCGTCAAAGAGGGCAATGGCATCGGGGGCGCCATTTTGGATGGAAGAAATAATATCGAGGTCGCAATTGGCCGTAGTGGCCGAATTTTTACAAATAACAAAATAATCGCCGGAGGCGAGCATAACGGCCGGCAGGCCGATGGTCTGGTAAGCAGACCCTCCAGAACCGTTTATCAGTTGGAGGCTATAAGTACCGAGGTTGACGGCGAAGCCACAGGGGTTGTACAGTTCGATAAATTCTGCATTGTCGGTGCCTACCTGGTCATAGTCCACTTCATTGATGATGACATTGCAGGCAGGACAGGTAATAGTATTTGCTTCCACTTTGAGGTCGTACATCTGGACAAGTGCAGCACTACCAAACACCCGCACGAAATAGGTTCCGGCAACTGGAAGCATCTCATTGCAGGCTACTTCCGCAAAACCAGCCGAGTTAGCATTTGCAGCAGTCAGCACGGTGGTGCCATCGGCAGCGATAAGTTCCACTCCGAGGTTGCTTTGAGCCAGTGCATTGAAAAGGGTGCCTGCCGAGCATGAACCATCCCCGTTTTGCGGCCCCGAAAGATAGGTGGTGCCTGTTGGCGTCAAAGTCACCGAAATTACTTGCGGCCCAGTTACGGCAAAGGAATAAAAATCGTTTTCCGAAGCATCGTCTATGCTCACTCCTGTTTCTGTGACCATATCGCCGTTGTTGAGCGTACCCAGGTTTTTGGCGGAGGCAGAAGTATTGTTGTTTTCGTTCACGTCGCCATATTGGCGGTTGCCAGCGAGGATGTCGTCTTCTTGAGGGCCGTCAAAAAGAGTAGAAATAAAAGGCTCCATCAGTTTGGTGTTGTCCCTGGGGCAGGAATGGTGGAAACCAAGCCCATGCCCATGCTCATGCGAAAGCACATTTTTGAAGCCCAATACATTTCCCGGAGAGTAGAAATTGTCGTCGGTGTCAATTATCATGTCGCCATTGTTGGGGAAAAAATTGCAGGCCAGCACCCCGCTATTGCCGTCGAGGCGGTGCCCACCGATGCGCACGTCGCCGCGGACGCCCAGCGACCCCGCATTGGCACTGGTCACATAAGTAGCCCCGTCGTCATTGGGTTCATAAACATAGGTAATGCCGGTGAGCGCTGCCCAGCGGACAAAGACTTCGTTGAAATAGGTGAACCACGGGCGTTGGGTCAGGTCGGCCCCTCCCGGGCCGGCACCGAACACCCCGTCCAAAAAGGCGATCAGGTTACTGTTGTCGGCTATGTTCTCGCCGCCCACGCCGCAGATGTTGGCGAAGGGAGTGCCATCGGGCACGAAGCTCCAAGTGAGGGTGGTGGGGTCGCCCTGAACGAGGCCGGCGCCATTGGTAGCAGTGGTTGACCAACGGCTTCCCAACTGGTATTTGTTGAGGTTGGGAATGAGGCTGCTGGGTTCGCCCTTGCCTTTTTTCTGACTGTGGTAGGCTTCGACCAAGGCGGGGTCTGTACCGGGGGCCCAGCATAGTTCGGGCCGTTCATCCGAGCCATTTTGCTGCGCAAGTTGTTGAAAAAGAAGCTGTTGCAGGTGGTCGGCGGCAGCGGGCCGGTTTTCGTGAAAGCTAGGATTTCCTTGCTTTGCCTGTGCCAATTGGCTGCCTTCCCTCTCGCCCGAATATAAAAAAGCAACAAGAAATGCAGCAATGAAAACAAGGCTTGCAAAAATGGAATTTAGGAAAATGCTTTTCCGGTGTAACTTGGATAAAATCGTAAAAATTTTCATGAATGGATGTTATTTGATATAAATGTGGGTTTAAAATTTCAATGGCAACTGTCCAGCCGGCCCTTTGGGGCGGCCTTTGTGTGGGGATGGCCGGAGGCAATTAACCTTAGAGCTTGTTGGGAGTTGGTATTCCGGCGGAAAAAGGTCTCTTTCCCTCGAAATACAAACTCCCAACAAGCTCTAATTTTTTTTCTGGCAGAATTTCAAATATTGTCCACAATGTTCGGCTTGAATATTAAAACGGCTAACGGAATGGCAAGTGAAATAAAATAGAAAAGATCAAAATGGTATAAGCAGAATGTAAATGTTGAAATCAGGCGCAAGATAGTGCAATAATACTTATATCAAAAAAATATTTTGCAAAGGATTGGAGTTAAGCCCTAATTTACTCAAACCATATCTGAACAAGACATCATATGACAGTTTCCAGTGGTAAACAAGGGCTGGACACAACGCAACCGGTTTTGCAAAACCCCTAAGCTGTATTGACAGGGGATGTTTTGTTGACTGGTCTTAACTTTCATAAAAAAAACTTTGTCCCGCTTTGGATTGACGACCTGCAGGCCGACAACTATCCCCCTGACAGCGCCTGCATAATATACACTTCGCTGTCGTCCCGAAAGGCATCGCTGAGTTTTTGGCGGTCTTTGATAAGTTCTCCATCAATAAAGATATTGACATGCTTGCGGAGCGAACCCCGCTCATCTACCACATACTCTTTGATGCCGGGGTAATGCCCGTTGAGGTCATCCAACAAAGCGGAAAGGTCTTTGCCTTTGGCCGGCGTCTCTTTCAATTGCGGGAAAAACCGTTTTAAGGCGTATGTAAACTTGATCGTGGGCATAAAGCAAAAAGCTGTTCCAGGTTTAATTTGCGGCTTAAAATTATGACAATAAAGAACAATAAAAAAGGGCAGACAGCTTGAGCTGCCCACCCATACTCCAATCGTCTTACGTAATTCTTTTTTGGTAAAATGTGCTTTTTTTATCTATCGATCAGCATGTGCCCGAAAGCAGGCTTCGAGTAGCAAGCAATGTTTCATGGTGCAAGTGAACAAGTATTTGAACAGGAGTAATCAGGACGGGAAAGACAAAAAACTACCGTAAATGACCCAATTTTAAATTCGTGCATTTGGTGATAGCGCCTTGAACCAATTGCTTTTTACTGTTTTTAACCCAAAAACAAAATTAGTGCGCAGCACGGCCAACAATAGAAAAACAAGGGGCTACATATGGGCTACAAACCCTAAAAACCGGGGATACAGATGGAATACAGCTTTTGCAAGTCCCTTGTTTTGTTACATTTGCCGCGAACGTGGAACATTTAACAACTCTGGCTTTTCTTGTGAAGAACTACCTGTCAACTGTCTTGGTCGTATTGCTCTGCCCATTGGTGAGCATAGCCCAAACCTTATCCCTCCCCGATAGTCTTTCCAAATACAACATTGACCCAAGGACGGATTCCATTCCTTTTGAAACAAGGGTCGAAGCCCACCTGCACCTGGCCGAATATGGCGAGAAAAACAAGAACCTGATGGTTTCTTTCAAAGCCATCATGATGCTCGGCGTTGATTATTATTTGGCCTCGGAGTATCCAGAAGCGATGGAATATTTTGAAAGGGCAGACGACCTCGCCCATGAACTCAACAGTGCCAAAGAACTTGCAGAGGTGCAGCAGAAAAAAGGAAACCTTTACCTGCGGTTGAGACAGGGAGAAACGGCACTAAAGCATTACCAACAATACTTGAACTTGGTGGAAGAATCGGGCGACTCGCTCGGCATCGGCATGGGCCATATCTCCATTGCCAATTGTTATAGTTTCAAAAAACAACTGGACACTGCGGCCATCTATTACCTCAAAGGGCTTTCCCTGCTCGAAAAGCATGGCACCCCCAGCCATATCGCAATCGCTGCCTCCAACCTGGCACAAAACTACCTCAACCGCAACAAGCCCCTTCCTGCTATGACTTATCTAAAAAGGGTCATGAAAATAGACCGGGCAGAGGGTTGGCAAAGAGGCCTGGCAAAGGACATGCTTGACCTCGCGCGCTCTTACAGCATGGCAGCCAATTATAAAATGGCCAAGGTTTATTTTGATTCCGCACTCGTCATTTCAAGAAAAGTAAACAATCTGGAATTGACTTTCACCATTTACAGTTGGATGGCAGAATTTGACCAGCAAAAAGGCGACTACAAATCTGCTTTTGAAAATTTCACCAAATACCACTACCTCCGCGACAGCCTCATCGGCGAAAGCACCCAAAAAGAAATCGCAGCGCTTAAAACCAAATATAAAATCGGCAGGAAAGAAGCCGAACTGCAAAAAAACAAAGCCAAGATAGCCGAGCTGGAAAGGGCAGAAGCCGACCGCCAGTTGCGGTTTTGGTTTTTGATCACAGGCCTGTGCCTGCTTGCTATGGTTGCCTACAAATTTCACCGGGACCGCCAGCGCAACAAGAAACTGTATGCCATAAAACAAGAATTGCTGCAGAACAAACTGGAAAAAGAAAAACTGCAAAGCAGTTGGCTGGAAGAACGCGTCGGGCTGCAACAACAAGACCTGACCGACCTCGCCCTCGAAATCACCCGCAAAAATGCCTTCGCCGAAGAGATGCTCTCCCGCTTGGAAATGCTGGAAAAAAATGCCGAACCACCCTTTAAAAAAGAGGTCAGGGAGCTAAAGATACTCGCCAACAACAACCTCCAGTTTGACAAAGAGCGCGAAGCCCTCGCCATCAACGTCGAGCAGGTCAACCGGGCATTTTACCAAAAACTGAACAAACGCTTTGGCAACCTTTCCCCCAACGAACTGGAGCTGTGCGGCCTCATCCGCATGAATTTTTCCAACAAAGACATCGCCGCCCTAAAAGGCATCTCTGCCAACTCCGCCAAAATGGCCCGATACCGCCTCCGCAAAAAACTGGCCCTCGACCCCGAAGAAAATATCGTCGCTTTTTTGCAGGAGGTTTGAAAATGAAAATAGCTTGCCCCGAGATTTCGGGGCAAGCTATTTTCATTTTAATTAACAGCACATATAGGCAAAGGGCTGAAACAGAAGCAACAACCAAACCCAAGCAAATGAACGGGCGGTGTTTTTTATTTTAATTTTTATTTTCAACTATTATTTTTTCCGTAAATAAAGCCCCGTCCAATTGCACTTTTACGAGGTACATGCCCCTCCCCCATCCTTCCAGCGACAATTGTTTTTGCGAAATATTTTCTTTGAAATTTTGAGAAATGACCGCCCTTCCCGTCCAATCAAAAACTTGCAATTGGCCGGTTTTAAAACTGCCGTTCAATTTTAAAGTAACAATACCGCTGGTCGGGTTCGGGAATATTTGCATGGTTTTTTGGGCATCTATATTTGAAAATGAACTGGTTGAACTGCTCCCGCCCGGTGCGGCAAGCAAATTAGCAGCCCCGCAGGCCGCATTGATCTCTGCCTCGCTGTTGCAACCTGTTTTGTTGTAAAAAACAAGTTTAGTGGCGACGCCCCCGTTCAGGAGACCATGGATGGCGCAGCAGTCGGCCAATTGGAAATTGTAATAGACCAAGAGGCTGCCGCCGATGCTTGCCAAGCCTCCTAAGCCATTTAGCGAAGCGAGCGAAAAATTATAATAAATGGTCAAGCTGCCCGTGATCGAAGCCAAATTGGAGAGGGCGGAAAGGTCGGTAATGCCCGCCCCGGAAATGGTGACGCTGCCATTTACGGAAGTATAACAAGCTGGCCACGCATCCAATTGAGCCTGTGAGGTAAAAGCGACGCTGCCCTGGTAGCTTTCCCCTGAAAGCCCCTCGTCGGCCATGCCGTTGCAATTGTCGTCCTTCCCGTTGCAGGTTTCGGTTGCGCCGGGGTTGATGGCCGGGTCGTTTTCATCGCAGTCCGTTTCCACCGACAGCAGTTCGGCAGCCAATTTATATCCTTCTGTGCGGGTACATGCAGTCAGCGTTTGGCCATCGGAATAGCCATCGCCATCGGCATCTTTGTACCATACCTGAGCGGGAAAATGATCGGCATTATAATCATCGCAATCACCCGGTAGCGCCTCCAGTACATAGCCCGGCACGGGGTCGCAGCTCTCCAGCACAAGGCCGTCGGTATAGCCATCCCCGTCAGCGTCTTTGTACCAAATGCCAGGGGCCGCACCTGCTTCCACAATGACTGTTTCGGCCAGTTCAAAAGCCCCCGGCAGGCCTGTTGTTTTTACAAAAACAGGGTACTCGCCCGGGGGCAGGTTATCGAAAAAACCCGTGAGGTTGGCATTGGCGCCGCCATCTATCGAATAAGTAGTTTGGCCGCAGGCCGCCGTGGTGAGGATGCTTATTTGGCCGTCGCCCGCATTGGCGCAAGTTTCGGGCTGCACCTCTATTTCAAGGCTTGCGGGGAGCGGCACGACGGTTACTTTCGCTTCGCAAATATTGGTGTTCCCACAAATATCTTCCGCCGTGAGGGCCACTGTGTTTTCGCCCAGGTCGGCGCAGCTAAAAGCCGCCGGGACAGCCGTAAAAACAGTGCTTCCGCTGTATTCCGGCGCACGTCCTGCGAGCATGTTGAGGTCGGCCTGTGAAAGCTGGTACTGCCCATCGTTGCCCAACAAAACAGTAATACCGGTACAGGTCGAAACGGGCGGCAAGTCGAACGCTTCCGTCCCGTCCGTTTTGTCAAAAGGGCTGCCCTGGTCGGCGCTGAACCCAAGCCCCCGCTTGGCAAAAGCGCCCCAGATGAGGCATTGGTTGGCCCCTCCGTAAAGTGCCTCGTCGGCTGCCAAAATGGCATCCCTGCCATCCACAAAACCGGGGCTGCAGGGCTGCAGTTTCAAGCCTTCCGTTACCAGTGCGAGGGCCATGTTGTTGCCGCCCGTGCCGTGGTACAGGTCGGGGTCAAAACCGTACCGGTCGGTCAGTGCCCAGGTGACCTCCCACAGCATGGCCGCCCAGACGGTGCCGATGCCATGCGGCCTGCCGGCGGTTTTTATGTCGTCGTAAGTATGCGGGTTCAGGGCGAGGTCGGTGGTGTAGGGATAAGGCCGGATGCCGCTGCCGTCAATGGGTTTTCCGAACAGCCAATTGGCGATGGTGCGCTGGTCGGTGGCGCTGTCGCCCGGCTGCATGGTGAGCATCATGGCGAACCAATCGCTCCAGCCTTCGCCCATTTGTTCTTCATTGAGCAGGCAGGCGGAATTGGCGGCGCCGCCCGTCAGCCGGATGGAAATGCCGTGCCCGTATTCATGCACAATGACGGCGTTGTCTATTGACCCGTCGTGCTCGACCGCCCCGCAGTTGCCAACGAACATCCGCATGATGGGGCTAAAACCATCTCCCGGCGTTGACATGAAAGCATTGCAGCGCAAGCCCCGCTGCGACAGCGCCTTGAGGTAGTCCCTTTCTTCTCCGCCATGTCCATAATTATTGGCCTGGAAATTACCGCCCGCCTCGTCGAAACCATATCCATAAAAAATATCGTGAACGACATTGCCCCAATAAAAGAGGTTGGTGGTGACAGCGGCTTCGGACTGCTCAGCTTCGCTGTAAACTTCATTTATCGGAAAATCAAAATTCAGGGAAGCCCCGCCGTCGGGGCTGAAACCGATGTGGTCGCCATTTTCAAAGGCATGCACGTTGTTGCCCCGCGCGGTGGTATATTCCGCTCCTGCCGCCCCGTCCGTATCATGCCAGCCAAAAGGGGAGGCCACCGGGTCGGCGGGGTTGACGACCAGTTCCCGGTCTCCATAATGGGGGCTTTGCAGCGGCAGGGGATAAACCCGGTAAGTACCTCCGGACAGGGCTTCCGCTTCAATATTTTTATTTAAAAAAACGGGCGTTTCGTTTTCAATTCTATGCCCGGCAATTTCATGTCCGGCATGGCCGCAAGTATTTTCAAAACTGCATTTCAATACTTGGTTGTATTTATCTATTATCTCCCCGGTGCGGGCATCCACTCTCATGCTCCACCAATTTTCGCCGTCCAGTTCTTGAATGGATATGTCCCATGCAAGCACAACATTATTTCCATTTATTTTTTGATAAACCAATTTGGCGGGTATATTTTCCAAAGATATGCCGCCGTCGCTGACGAGCGTTTTTTTGTCGCCCCCGTTTTTGTTTTTCAACAATACCAGCGGTGATTTTATTTTATATCCCATCTGCCCCGCTGCCGCCCGGACTGCCTGTACTGCCGTCAAAGAAGGGGTTTTTAAAACATCCGCTTTATTGTTTATATTTTTAATAAAACGGATATCGGACGTCAATAATTTATTGTTTGGAGAAATATGCAGGCCTGCCTCTGCGCCGATTATTTCCAGCCCATTCAATTGCTGCCGCATATATATATGGTGCACGCCGCTCTGCTTGCTTATATGTTGGTGGGTGATTGTATAACCGGGAATACCGACTTCACCGAAGCCATATTCACTTTTGATTTCTTGCCATATTTTATCGGCTTTTTTTTTGTTCAACGGTTTATTGAATGGCATTTTTTGCTGTGCGGATATATTATTTAAAAATAAAAATACCGGCAATAAAAACAATAGGTAAGTCTTTGTCATTTTGGTTGTTATAGTGTTTGTAAGATTTATTGTAATTATTCAGCCCCCTCTCAAGAATTTTAGTTTCACTAACCTCCGACTGAAGTCGGGGGTTAGTGAAATCAATAGTTTAAGAGGGGTGGTAAACAGTTACGATGTATTTAAAAAACGGGGGAGAAAACAGAGGGGCAATGAAAGGGAAGGAGGAGGAACAATCAACGTATGCCACCAATTAAAAGCGGCAAAATAATTTTCAAAACCAGTAATTGTTATAAATGGAAAAG
>DROJ01000383.1 GCA_011321935.1 Bacteroidota bacterium
GAATTTTTCCTTTATTGACGATGCTTTTGGATTGATATTCTCGCAGGCATTTTCGCCGGAGGCAGGTGTTGGCGGCTTTATGGGGGTGCTGATCGTCGGGTTCAGGCGGGCCGTTTTTTCCAACGAAGCGGGGGCGGGTTCTGCCTCTATTGCCCACTCTGCGGTAAAGACCAAATACCCGGCTTCGGAAGGTTTGGTGGCACTGTTGGAACCCTTCATTGACACCGTAGTTATATGTACCATGACCGCCCTGGTCATCGTGATCTACAACAGCGGTGGCATCTTTGAATATGGCCCGGATGGGGCAGGCACGGTCATGATTGACGGGGCGGCCTATCAAGGCGCAACGCTCACCTCCAAAGCATTCGAATCGGTCATTCCGTGGTTTCCATATGTGCTGACGATTGCCATCGTTCTGTTCGCTGTTTCCACCATGATTTCGTGGTCGTATTATGGCCTGCAATCGTGGATGTATCTGTTCGGGAAATCCAAAATTGCAGACTTGTCCTATAAAATCCTTTTCTTGATTTTCATCGTTATCGGCGCTGCGGCGAACATGAGTTCCGTTTGGGGCTTCTCGGATGCGATGATCTTGGCGATGGTATTTCCGAACATGATCGGATTGGTCATTTTGTTCCCGGTGGTAAAAGAGGAACTGACAAAATATTTGAGCGCAATGAAGAATATGAAATAGACCAATGTAAAATAGACCTTTTTAGTAACTGTTCAGCTTGCTGCCAAGTCGCCACGGATTTTCACGGATTTATTTTTTTTGAAAAAAAATAGGTGCATATAATCTGTGAAAATCCGTGAAATCCGTGGCGAAATTATCCCTGCTGAACAGTTACCCTTTTTAATTTTTTATGCTTAACCCGACAGGCTGCTCCAATTGATTTTGGAGCGGCTTGTTTGTTTTTCGGCGTTTACCAAACTTATTACTGCTCAGACCTTTTGAGAAACGCTGTGCTACCGGCACGCACGCACTCTGGGTTTCAAAGTTTAGTAAAAGTAGGACGCAACTTTATTGTAAGTTCTCAATACGAGTTTAAGGTTTGCAATTCACTAACCCCCGACTGAAGTCAGGGGTTAGTGAACCTCGGGACTTAAACCCGTATTGAGAGGTTGCACTTTATTTTTGTAAAACACTGAAAATCAATTCTTTGAAATCAAAAAAAGAAATAAAGTCCTCTTCCGCTGCCGCCAGTTTTTACGACAATGTCCACCTCGATTATTTAAATTGGAGCAGCCAGCTAAACATCCATTTTGGTTATTTTAAAATGGGAATGAACCCCTTCGGCCTGGAGTCCATGCTGCGGCAAATGAACGAGGAAGTGGCCAAGCGGGCGGGCATTTCAAAACACCGGCACCTGCACCTTTTGGACGCAGGCTGCGGGGTAGGAGAGGGGCTGTTTCAATTGGCCGGAGGCCACCCAAAATGCCGTTTCACGGGCATCAATATTTCACAGAAACAAATTGCTTTTGGAAATAAAAAACTGGAAAAATCAAAGCTGAAAAAGCAGGTGAAACTGCTCAACTGCGATTTTCAAAAAACACCTTTCCCGGCTGCGCATTTCGACTGCGCCTTTGCCATCGAAAGTGCCTGCTATGCAGATGGAAAGGACAAATCTGCTTTCATTTCTGAAATGGCGAGGGTACTGAAAAACGGCGGTAAACTGGTGGTGGCCGATGGCTTTTTGCGGCACTCAAAGCCCTTGCCGAAGTGGCTTGACCGGCTGCACAAAAAGAACCTTACCTTGTGGTCAATCGAAGAATTGGCTGATATTCAGTCTTTTGTAGAAAAATTGGAAAGTAATGGTTTTCAAAGAATAAGCGTCGAGGAAGCGAGTTGGAACATTTTGCCGTCGGCGCTGCACCTTCCGTTTACGGCTATAAAAATTTATTGGAAAAGATTTTTTTTCAAGAAAAAAAAGAAGCTCACTGCTGCGCAGAAAAATTATGCGAAAGCCATTTGGCTGACCCTGTTTTTGGGGATGTTCCGGCGGCATTTTGGGTATTTTATTATCACGGTAGAGTTGATCCGGCCGGGGCATTAGGCGGCAGTTTCGGGACAGTTCAGTGAAGTGTGTTTTTTGAAAAAAAAAACACACTCACAATCAATCATTTACGCTCGGTATGACACAGGTAAATGAACAGTCCCGCAATTTCCTGTTGAAGCCTGATTTTCCCGTTGAAAATTACTGATTGTAACGCCTGCCTGTCGGCAGGGCGTTACAATCAGTAAAATTTAAATGAGCCTGCCCAATCCCGAAATACTTCGGGAGGGCGGCTACTTCAGCTTCACATAATTCTCGTAATAATAAGGTATGGTCTCTATCCCTTTGAAATAATTGAACAGCCCGTAATGCTCGTTGGGCGAGTGGATGGCATCGCTGTTGAGGCCGAAGCCGATGAGGATGCTGTCCACGTCCAGCACGTCTTTAAAGAGCGAAACGATGGGGATGTAGCCGCCTTCCCTTTTGGGTATCGGGTCTTTTCGGAAGGTCTTTTTCATGGCCAGATGAGCGGCCTGGTATTCAGGCGTATTGGTCGGCGTGACGCCCGGGGTGCCGCCGTGCATGCGGGTCACTTTTACCTTTACAGAAGGTGGGGCGAGCGACTTGAAATAGTCTTCGAAGAGGTCGTAAACCTTCTCCGGACGCTGATGGGGAACGAGCCGCATCGAGATTTTTGCCGATGCTTTTGCCGGCAAAACCGTTTTGGACCCGGCGCCGGTATAGCCCCCCCAAATGCCGTTGCAGTCGAGCGACGGGCGGATGGAAACCCGCTCGATGGTGGTGTAGCCTTTCTCTCCCTGCACCTCGGCAATGCCGAGGTCTTTTTTGTATTTTTTCAAATTAAAAGGCGCTTTGTTCATGGCCTCCCGTTCCTTTTTGCTTACCCGCTGCACGTCGTCGTAAAAACCGGGAATGGTGATTTTCCCGTTTTTGTTTATCAATTTGGAGATCATATTTGCCAGCACATTGATCGGGTTGGCCACGCCGCCGCCATAGACGCCGGAGTGCAGGTCGCGGTTCGGCCCGGTCACTTCTACTTCCAGATAGGCAAGCCCGCGCACGCCCGTGGTGATGCTCGGGACGTTGTTGGCGATGATGGAGGTGTCGGAACAAAGCACCACGTCGCAGGCCAGTTTTTTCTTGTTTTTCTCCACCCAGGGGCGGAAACTCGGCGAGCCGATTTCCTCTTCGCCTTCGATGCAAAACTTGACGTTGCAGGGTACGTTGCCGGTCTTTACCATGGCCTCAAAAGCCTTGATGTGCATGTAGGCTTGGCCTTTGTCGTCGCTGGCGCCGCGGGCGAAAATAGCGCCTTTGGGATGCACCTTTGTCTTCTTGATGACCGGCTCAAAAGGAGGCGAATCCCAGAGGTCGAGCGGGTCGGGCGGCTGCACGTCGTAGTGGCCGTAAACGAGTACGGTAGGCAGCTTTTTATCAATTATTTTTTCTCCGTAAATGATGGGGTTGCCTTCCATGGTTTTGCCGTTTTTTTTGTGTTTCGTTGCGCAGGTTTCCACCTTGTCGCAGCCTGCTTTTTTTAGGCTCTTGGCCACAAAATCGGCGCATTTCAGCACGTCTTTTTTGTATTTGGGATCGGCACTGACCGACGGGATGCGCAGCAGTTTCAGCAGTTCTTCGAGAAACCGGTCCTTGTTTTCTTTGATATAAGTTTGTGTCTTTTTCATTTTATGATGATGGTTTGATTTATTTAAAATTATTCAGCACATATACAGGATGTCTCCCGCAAAGTCTCGCTAAGGTTTCGCAAAGTTAGACGTGTACTCGCCTTGCTTTGCGGGACTTTGCGAAACCTTAGCGAGACTTTGCGGGAGACATCCCGAATATGTGTTCATGTTGAGCCGTTGCCATTATTTCAAAATTCAAAACGCCAAATATAGCCCAGTAAAAGGCTTTTGCCAAACAACTCACCTCGATTCAAATTGCTCAAAAAGCAGCTCGTTCAAACGGGCCTCTGAAATGGCAAATTCCACCTTCCCGTCGCTGGCAAAGCTGATGGCTCCCGTCTCTTCCGAAACAATGAAAACGGTGGCGTTTGTTTTTTCGGTAAGCCCCAAGCCGGCGCGGTGCCTCAGCCCTGCCGTGGAAGGCAGGGTCTTGCTTTCGGACACGGGCAGTACGCAGCCTGCGGCCAGTATTTTGCCCTGCCCGACCACCACGGCCCCGTCGTGCAGGGGGCTGTGTTTGTTGAAAATACTGAGCAGGAGCAGGTGGTTTATATTGGCATCGAGCGGAACGCCGGTGTCGCTGATGGACTCCAGGTCCATGCCATGTGCCAAAACGATCAAGGCGCCGGTTTTTTCTTTTCCCATCTGGAGCAAAGCCGATTTGATCTGTTGAAACCCAGCGGTATTCGTATCCGCCAAATCGAGGTTTTTGGCCAGCCACCGGCCGACGAAATTGCTTCGGCTGCGGAGGGTGGTGTTGCCCAAATGCAACAGGAACCTCCTTATTTCGGGCTGGAAAATGACGATGATGCCAATGGCCCCAAGCGATGCCACTTGGTTGAGGATGCTCGAAACCATTTCCATTTGCAGCAGCCTAAGCAGCCAATAAACGAGCAGCAGGGTGGCTACGCCAATAAAAATGTTGAAAGCAATGCTGCCTTTCAGGGTTTTATAAATGACGTAGATCAGGTACCCGACGATCAGTATGTCGAGGATGTCCCAAAAGGAAACGGGCAGAAATCCTATTTTAAAAAGGAAGATCATTTACGGTTGCGGCAAAGTTCTTTTATTTTTGGAGGTACAATTCAGGATGGCAATATTACCATGAAATATATAACACTCACATTTTCTTTTTGCTTTTTATTGGCCCTTGCAGCTTTGGAGGCGCAGGATGGCCATACTACTAAGGTGTCGGGCGCGCCTGTTCCTAAAACTTACGCGCAACATTTAGAAGAAGCGAAAAAGCAACACGCTGCGTTGTCCTTAAAATTGATTCAAACGAGGATCGCAATTGCAGACAGGGAAGCCGGGCTGCGAAACCCTTCCAATTCTGATGGGGCCAAAGATGGGCAAATGAAGCTGTCCCTCCCTTTGCTCAAAACCAAAGAAGGCCAGTTGGAGGCAGAGGTGCAAGCTGCCAAGTCTTGGTTGGCCCAACTTAAAGAAATGGAGCATTGGCCCGAAGGCAAGCGCCTCGCTGCGATTGAAACAAGCATCCGGGGGCAAGGAAAAATATTCCAAACGCAACAGGCCGCAAACAGGGGGCGAGTACCCGAAAGGGATGTGCTGTTGGACCCGCCAAGCCTTCCCTGCGAGCTATCGGCCTATACAAACGGCAAAGAGAAAAGCCGGCATACCAAGCCACAACTGCTTTTTGGTTTTACCAATAAAAAATTGGAAGAATACTACCCCGACAGGGACTTCATCACTTGTTACGGGTCTTTGGCAATGGCCACGGGAGGTATTAAAACCCTTAATTTGGGCCTTGTCATTGCCACTTACAAGGCGCAAAAAATTTACGGTAAATTTCAAAAAGGGGATTTTTTGTTCCTCCATTTTTTGGATGGGACGAAGGTTGCGCTCGTTAACCGGAAGCCGGACTTGGGCCGATGGGACAGCGGATCGGCGGCCTATTTGTTTGAGGGGCAGTACGTGATAGGCGCACGGGAAGAGCAGTTGTTGCGCAGCAAATTGTTGGACAAAGTGACCGTCCAATGGAGCAAAGTACAAGACGAATTTGAAATTTTTGAATTAGATTTTTTTATAAACCATTTCGAGTGTTTGGAAAGTGGCTGATTTGCCTTAATTATGCCTTTGTAAAATTCAGGACTGTTGGAGGAGAAAGATATTGCTGGATTCAGGCACCGACTTATGATTTTTATAAAAAAAATGTAACTGTATAGCACCTCTCGAAATCCCTCTGGGATTTCGAGGGGTGGTAAACAGTTACAAAAAAATAACGATTAAATGTTAAGGCTAAAGCTGCCAACAGATCCGAGATGGGTCAACCTGGCAGAAAAAGATTTGGAAGAAATACTCACTGACCACGCCTATTGCGAGCAGAAGGCAGCCACTTCCTGCATCTCATTGATACAGCAATATCCCGAAAAAACGGAGATGGTCAAAAAGGTAGCGCCCATCGTGACCGAAGAATGGGGGCATTTCAGGATGGTTCTGCTGGAAATGGAAAAACGGGGGCTGAAACTCGGCAGGCAGCGCAAAGACAAATATGTGAACGAGCTGTTGAAATTTGAAAAAAAGGGGGGCAGCCGGGAAGACCGTTTGCTCGAAAAGCTGTTGATCTGTGCCTTGATAGAGGCGAGGAGCTGCGAGAGGTTCAGGTTGTTGTCACTGCACTTGGAAGAGGAGGACTTGAGGACGTTCTACCATAAATTCATGGTCTCCGAAGCGGGGCATTATACCCTCTTCATGGACCTCGCAAAACTTTATTTTGACGAAAAAAAAGTCCTCTCAAGGTGGCAGGAATATTTGGCACACGAAGCCTCCATTTTGCAGGGATTGGAAATCCGGGGAGACAGGATGCACTGAAACATAATGTTCCGCTCCGATTCACTTTGAAGTTGAACTATTGGCTTTGAACACCTGTTCCGTTTTTGGTCTTTGCTTATTGATTTATATATAAAAAGTCAAGAGCCTTGACAGATTTGTGGCAACTTTTTTGTTTTGTTCGGTATAAAACTTAGTAACTTAGTCCCCTTCTGAGAAACAACTTATAAAGGGAAAAGAGGCTGAAATATCCAACATTAACTTATAAACTACACGGTTAGTAAATCAATAACTAACAATCCGATTATGCGCCAATTAAAGATCACGAACAAGATCACCACCCGCGAGAGCCTAGCGCTTGACAAGTATCTCAACGATATTGGCAAGATTGATATGCTGACTGCGGAAGAGGAGGCCGAACTGGCAAAAAGGATCAGGGAGGGCGACCAAGAAGCCCTCGACCGGCTCACCCAAGCAAACCTGCGTTTTGTGGTTTCCGTGGCCAAGCAGTACCAAAACCAGGGACTTTCGTTGAGCGACCTTATCAATGAAGGCAATGTGGGACTGATGAAAGCAGCCCGCCGTTTTGACGAAACAAAGGGCTTTAAATTCATATCCTACGCCGTTTGGTGGATCCGCCAATCAATCCTGCAGGCCATTGTAGAATATTCAAGGATCGTAAGGCTGCCCCTGAACAAGGTCGGCTCCTACAATAAGGTGAACGAGGCCTTCATCGCATTTGTACAAGAATTCGAAAGGGAACCGACCGAGGAAGAACTCGCCGAAATCCTCGATGTGACTCCAAAAGACATTGCCAACATGAGGAAAGGCAGTATCCGCCACGTATCTGTTGATGCACCGATGGGAGGCGACGATGGCGGCTCGACGATGCTGGACCTGCTTACCTCAGAACAAAACGGAAAGCCGGACGATGCGCTCATGGAACAGTCGCTGAAAGACGAGGTGAAGGCTGGGCTGTCCATCTTGTCGCCGCGCGAAATCGAAGTGCTTTCTTCCTATTATGGCCTGAACGACCACAAATCATTGACCCTCGAAGAAATAGGCGACCTTTATTGCCTGACCCGTGAACGTGTAAGACAAATCAAAGAAAGGGCCATCCGCCGGCTGAGGAAATCTTACAACCGGAATGCCCTGAAATCTTATCTTGGCTGATTGTTCTTTTTGTTGAGAAAACAAGCGCCCTGATCTAATAATTGGTCAGGGCGCTTGTTTTTTTATATATCAGTATTGGCGGAATGCGGATTTTGTGCTACCATTGAACTTTGATTTTTACGGACAAAAAAACTTCAATTATTATGGGTGTATCAATTGCTATGGTGACCATAGTTGCACTTGCAGGTTCTGGGATATATTTTGGGCTCAGGACGCTGGAAAACTATAACCCCGGCAGGAAAAAAATCCAAAAAGATTTAAAAGAACTGAAAGCGCAACTGTTGCCCTTTATCAATGACCTGGTGCCCTGGAGCGAAGAAGAACAGGAGCAGCTTTCCTTGAACATGGTCAAGAAGAAGTCTTCCAAAAACATTGTCACTACCGTGAAAGGGCTTTTTTCAACGGTCTATCACGAACCGCTGATTGCCTGGGCCTACCGCAAATATGTTTCGTCAAAAGAAAACGCGCTGCTATATGCAAAGACCTCTCACCATGAATTTATTTACCGTATCAAAAAAAACTGGACGGAAGTAGTAGTGGACAGTCAGCCCTTGGGGCATATCAATGACGAAGGGGTTTTGTTTCAACAAAAAGGGAAAAAGGCATTGGCGCAGATCACCAGTTCTTCCGAAAGTTTGGGCTTGCCCATAGTCATTGGCCAAAAAGAGGTTGCCCAACTGACCAACCCTAACAAAATGGATGGCTCAAGGATAAGGGCCTTTCAGACGGTGTCTCAGATGGGAGCGGAAGAAGAAAAGATATTCCTTGCCCTTTCGATACTCGAAATGGTGAAAAGGCAGATTTGACACAAAACAATCATAGATAACTTATTTCCATAAATAGTAAAAAAATGTAATATTGCGCTTTGCCATTCCGCTATGAGTTAGATACATTTGGGGCTGCAAACACTCTAAGATTCTATTTTATTAAAGAAAGCCAAATGTAAGCTACCTGCACACCTTTGAATTGCCCTTTGGGCAACTATTGTTATTCGCTTACCAAAACTTCCCACGCTAATTAGAGAGATAGAATCGCCTTTAGGAAACTATTGAAAATAGGCTACGTATATCCATCGTCTGGGAAAACTTAATCAAAAAAAAAACAGGGGTTTTGCAACCTTTTCGTCCGCAATTTCAAATGGGGCCATTAATTCCTAATGGGCGCATTTTGCTTGATATTCAATTGGATTTGTTAATTCAACACCACAATTTTTATTAAAACCTGGAAGTATGAAAGTTCACTTACCGCAAAAGATTTCTGAACGTTTTCCTTGCCTCCCCCGACGATCAGTCTTTCTATTTATATTGCTGGCAATATTTGTTGGGAAAGATTCATCCCTTTGGGCAGAAGGCTCTAAGGATTTTGTCAATTACGATGGGTACAGGATGTTCCTCGATACCAGAGACCCGCAGCAATTGAAGGTCTATGCAAATGTCGGCGAAACCATCAATGTCGGTTCCAGCCATGTTGGGATACAGGGTGGGTTCATCAATGTATATGACCCGCAGGGCAACCTCGTCGCAACCTTCGACAATACCAATAACTCTACTGGCAACACTACTGGCTTGGCCATCATCAACAACAGTGACGAAGAAAGGGACAACCCTGATGGTTCGATCAACTATACTCCCGGTACTATTACAGTGCCGGCCGGTAAAGCTGGGATCTGGACGGTGATTTTTGATTACCCTTCTTACAGCAATGCTGGGTTCACTAATATCCTCAACAATGCGCCCTGGACAAGGGCTGCCGACCAGCCCAATACACGCCGGGTTGTACTTGCATGGGATATTACGGTTGAATCAGGAGGCGCCTTTTTGAAAGGCAGGGTTTACAGCAATGAACACATCTCCTTGCTCAATGGCAACAGCACCCCCAGTTCACCGATAAACACATCGCCTAAATTTTATGTGATCACAGAAGATGGCTTTCAGTACAGGGTCAACATCATGGAAGCTGACCCTTTCAGGTTCCCTATTTCTTCCAACTCTTTGGGATTGGTGGACAGCCAGAGAAACCCCATCTATTTGTCAAAACCAGAAGCTGACTTTATCCGCAGCGATGATACAACGGGTTGGGCAGCTACCAATAATTTATATTTGTACGAGCCACAGGCAGAGGATGTCGGGGCGCTTATCAACAATAAAATATTCTTTAACCCGCCAAACGCAGACCTTCCGTTGACTGCCCCTGTAACTGATATTTACAGGTCGAACACCCATACAACTTGGCTGCTGGATCAACTGGAAATCTTGGTTATTGACACCTTGTTCCTTTCAGGTGTATCAAATGGAGGCACTCCTTGCAACCCCGGCACTCTTGAATTTGAAAAAGGAGGAGTGTTCAACTTCCAAACGAATTTGGGCGGGGTGGTTACTTTGCAATTGGACTTGAACAATAACGGTATTTTTACAGACCCCGTTGACGTGACTATTGTGCAGGCCATCAATGAAGGCATGGGCGAGGTGTTTTGGGATGGAAATGACGGGCTGGGAAATCCTATTCCTGTTCAAAATGACTTTACTTTTAATTATCAAGGAGATATAAGGTTTGGTGAACTGCACATTGCGCTCACCGATGTCGAAGCAAGTCTGGGAGGTGTGACCTTTGATTGGTTGAACGCCCCCGCGGGCTTCCCTACTGACCAGTTTTATTATGACCACAGCGAAATAGATCCGAATACCAGCGTGAGCGTAAGTAGCCCGAGCGGTATGGGCGGCATGGCCGGCAATCCTCAGGCCACCACCCATCCTTATACTTATCCACTTTTTGAAGGAAACGATGATTACATAGACCAATGGTTCTTTATCGAACAGCCCATAGACCCCGGTTCTTTTACCGTCAATATTGTTTTGGATTGTTCTTGCGATGCCAATGACACGCCGAACTTGACGGTTAACGGAGCAGATGTATGTGCTGGCGATGCAATCAGCCTGACGGCATCAAGTTCTACGCCGGGCCTTAGTGATTTGAACTATAGCTGGTCAGGGCCGGATAGCTATTCTTTTTCAGAGCAAGTGGCTGCGACAGCCACCTCGACAGCCAATGTGACGAACAGTGCCACGTCCGCTAATACTGGGACTTACCAAGTCATCGCAACTACTTCTGCACTTTGTGCCGATACGGCAAGCATTGCAGTTTTTGTTTCACCAACACCTATATTACAGACCAACCAGAACAGCGCTTCTGTTTGTGTTGGGGACAATGCCCAGTTTTGTGCGACCAACTCGGCAGGCGGAAGTGGGTTAATGACCTGTACTTGGCAGGGGCCAAATGGCTTTTTTCAAGAAAACATGGTGGATGTAGCTGATCAGGTATGCGTTGATTTGACGAATGTCGCTCTGGCTGGCTCAGGGGATTATACCCTTGTCTGCTCTTTAAATGGTTGTGAGTCAGATCCCTTGACCTTTACGCTTTCAGTAGAACCGACACCTGAAATAAACGGCATAAGCCCGAATGGCGATTTTTGTGTAGGTGACAATGTTGTTCTGACTGCTACCAACAATGTGGCGGGCACAGGCCCCATTACCTATACATGGACTGGTCCCAATTTCTCCTTTACTGGTACTTCCGCAGATTTCAGTGGCCCATTTGAAGCCCCTATCAATAACATCCAATTGGACAATGCTGGCCAATATACCTTGAATATCGAAACACAGGCAGGCTGTGCAGCAGTGGCTCAATCCATAAATATTGGAGTAAACCCATTGCCTGAGGTCTGCAATGTAACCGGCGGAGGTGATGCCTGCATCGGTCAGAGCGTTGCGTTGTCTGCCGAAAACTGCGCAACTGGGCTAACTGGCCCGATCAGTTTTGTTTGGAAAAACCCATTGGGCGTAGAAATATGCTCTGGTACTGTCGCCTCTGGGCCATTTGAATGTACAATAGACAATATACAATTGGCGGATTCGGGCGACTATACTATTGAATTGACCGATGACGGGACTGGATGCACCACTGCGCCATTTGCTGTAAATGTAAATGTGGTGAATGGACTGATCATTACCAATGTAACTCCTGACGCAGATTATTGCGAAGGAGAAGATGTCATTTTGACCGCTACCAATACCGTTAATGCAGGGACGATCTCTTATGTTTGGACATTTGAAAACAATGTCATTTTATGCCAAATGAACAATGTGCCCTGGGACACGCCGCTTACTTGCACAATATCTTCCATTGAAGCCGTTGATGCCGGAAACTATACTTTGACCGTTACTTCGGAAGCGGGCTGTATGGCTGATCCCGTTGTGGTAGCGGTCGGTTTTCTGGATGGTGTCACCATAGATGCGGTTACGGGAGGAGGCTCTTATTGCGAGGGAGAAATGATCGAACTCAGCGGTAGTTCCACAAGCAATTCTGCGATGGTCGGTTATGAATGGACCGACCCGAACGGCATGTCCGTTGGCAGTGGCAATACGCCTCCTGCCGGCCCATTTGATGCTACATTGAACCCTCCGGTTGTTTCGGGCACTTATACTTTGACAGTAACAAGCGAAGGTGGCTGCACCGATACCGAAACGGTAACAATAGATTTTGGTCCCACCCCTGTTGCTGAAATTATTATTGATGGAAATGTATTCATTGGCGGCGACACTACGCTTTGCAACCTTGATACACTTGAAATATGCGGTCGGAACACCAATCCCGATGTAACTGACTTCATTTATACTTGGAGTACCCCGACAGGGCAAACAATAACCGGAACAGGTTCTGGAACGGATATTTTCTGCGATACCATCAGCCCGATGATTACATTTGGCGCAGGGGAGTATGGCTTAGTTATCAGCGCAAATGGTTGCAACTCTGATGAGGTTATCTTTATGGTCAACCTGAACCCGAACCCGGTCATTTCGACCATCACTGGAGGCGGCACTTATTGCGAAGGCGACACTGCCGTCATTTGTTTTTCAAATACAAATCCAGAAGTGGCGGACTGGTTCTACACCTGTAATTTTGGCGCAGACCAAGTAACGGGTACTGGTACGGGCACTAATGAAATTTGCCTTGAAATAACTGAACCCGGCTTTATTTTCTGTTCTTTGGAATCCGACCTCGGATGCGTGTCCAGTCTGGATGGCGTTGAAATAATCTTTGAAACAAATTTCACCCCTGATGTAAGTTCTAACTCGCCTGTTTGTGCCAATGAAACTTTGGAACTGAACGGCAGCAATAGTTCTTCTTGCACAGGCAACGTGACCTATACTTGGACTGGGCCGGGTGGTTTTACTTTTTCTGATACTGCTCCTTGTACGGGGCCATTTCCGGCATCGGTTACTTCTCCGGTGTCAGGTCAATATTGTCTCGAATTAGCAGGAGGGGGAGCCTGCGCAGAAATGGCCTGTGTTGATGTTGTCGTCAATGAACTTCCTTTTGTGACAGGAGGTGGGATTGATGGCGGTGGCGACTTTTGTGTAGGTGACATGACCACTTTGAGCGCTACCATCGAAAACCCTTCCGGAGGAGATATTGATTATGAATGGACGATGGACGGAACAGTCGTTGCTTCTGGCACCGAACCAAGCGGAACAATGATCTCGCTTGACCTCGGAACAATGGAAGAGGACGACTCTGGTGAATATTGCCTTAATTTAACTTGCGTGGCAACTGGCTGCTCTGATACGGGGCTGGGCTGCACAACGGTTACCGTAAATGAAACCCCGGTTCTTGAAATGGTTTCAGGAAGTGGTACTTATTGCCAAGACTTCGACGTCATGCTAAATGGTTCTGGCCCGACCTGCAATGGAGATGTTACCTATACATGGACAGGGCCAAATGGCTTTAGTTTCATGGGGTCTGCCCCATGTGGCGGCCCTTATCCAGCGACCATTGCCAATATTGACGTGGACCAAGCAGGCGTCTATACTTTGCAATTATTCAAAGGCGATTGTGCTTCCCAAACAATGGACGTGGCCATCGAAGTGAATCCAACGCCCGACATCATCAATGTATCTGACGATATTGATGAATGCGCAGGTACCATGACCGACTTGGCTTTTACCATTGACCCCGACGGCGCAGCCAGCGTGGACTGGATGATAACGGGGCCAGGGCTTACCGAATCAGGAACAGTGACTGACTTGACTGATTTTACGTTCCCCATTGAGGTGAACAGTATGACTGCCGGGACTTATACGATTACGGCAGTATCAGATCAAGGCTGCGAGGCCGTTCCCCAAACCATTCAGGTCAGCGAGATGCAGCCCCCGATGCCTTCGCTTACTGCTGACCCCAACCCACCGTGCCCGGGAGAAACAATGGTGCTGATGACCAATGGCATTGCTGGCGCAACGTACAATTGGTTGTTGGACGGAGTATCCATCGGCACTACGACCGATCCTTCTTTTAGTGTGACCAATCCAGCATCGGGCGCTTATTCAGTAGAAGTGACAGACCCCGGAGGATGTTCGGGTACTTCTGACCCGCTCAACATCTCATTGCCAGTTACTCCCGTGGCCAACGACGATCAATTTACGACGGATCCGGAAGTCCCTGTCAGTGGAAATATTTTATCGAACGACAATACCTCGACAGGTGTGTCGGCCACAGTGGTAACTCCTCCAACAAATGGAACCGTAACCGTGGACGCTTCTGGCAATATGGTTTACACGCCAAATGCTGGGTTTTCTGGCACCGACCAGTTCACTTACGAAATCTGCTTGATAGACTGCCCTACTGAATGCGACCAGGCAGTGGTGACCATTACCATAAATACACCGCTTTGCGAAGTGCCAAACGTCATCACTCCAAATGGGGACGGCGTAAACGATATGCTTGAAATAGGCTGTGTGCCCGGTTTTCCCAACAACCAGCTCAGGCTGTTTAACAGGTGGGGCGATGAAATAGTCGTTTTTGCCCCTTACGACAACCTTTGGGACGGTACTTATGGAGATAGCAAAGACCCCGTTCCCGCAGGAACGTACTATTACCTATTCTGGGAAGACAAGAACAATTCCGATGATTTCAAAGCAGGTTACATCAAAGTAATCAGATAACCGGACAAAGCACCATGACCTGTTTCTTCATCAAAACAGGTCATGGTTTTTTCATAAAAATTGATTGATCGCAAAAACGACCATTAAAAAAGAAAATATGAAAAAGCTAATTTATACACTTCTAATCACCATGATTGCGATTTCAGGTTGGTCGCAAAGTGAGCCTGATTTTACATTCAACTTGTTCAACCAACTAAATTTCAACCCTGCCTATGCAGGCTCGAAAGAAGTCCTTGATGCTGGTGCAATTTACCGAAACCAATGGTGGTCTGGGGTAGATGGCGCTCCGCGAAACTTGAACCTGTGGGGGCATATGCCATTTGCAAACAGGCGCAACGGCATCGGCATCAATATCTTGACCGATAAAATCGGACTCGATAAAGTCTTCACCTTGGGTGTTGATTATGCCTACCGCATCAAATTTTCTGGAAGAAAAGTACTGGCACTCGGCTTGGGGGCAAGGTTTGAGAATGCCCGCTCTGATTGGAACAAAGTCAACGGTGCAGTGACTACGGGCGATGGGACAATCGGAACAGGCGAAACCTCCAACTCCACTTTCAACATCGGGCCGGGGGCCTATTTCAAAACCCCGAAATTTTACCTCGGCTTTTCCATTCCCCGCATGTTGGCCAATTCGTTGTACGACGACACGGGCCAGTTCAGCGGCAGCGTCAACACCTATTTCATACAAGGAGGACTGTCGCTTCCCATCAGCAACAATGTTGAATTTTTGCCAAATGCGCAAGTCCGCATCAATCCTAATTCCCCTTTCGATTTTGACCTGAACGCCAACGTCATGTTCAACGATGCTTTGATGCTCGGCCTCATGTACCGGTTCGAAGATTCATTGGACGGGCTGGTGGTCTATCAGTTTACAAATGGACTTCGCTTGGGAGTGGCCATAGATTTTACCATTTCTGAACTTAGCAAGGCCACCACGGGTAGCTTTGAAGTGATGGCTGCCTACACATTCCCCTGCGAGGATTGCAAAATCGTTAACCTCAGGTATTTTTAATAAGAAAGAAAGGATTGGCAAAATGCTTTTTTCTTTCAATTCAATCTTTATAAAAAAAGGTATAAGATGAAAAATATGAAACCCTTATTACTTCTTCTGAGTCTGGCTTTATGTGGCTCCCTTTGGTCGCAAGATGTTGAGATTAAGAATATTTCTGAAATAAATACGGAGGAGCTGGACTTTAGCCCCGTGCCTGTGGGCAACGGCCTGATGTACACTTCTTCCAAAAACGACCGCTTTTTGACCTGCCCTTCCTATGGCGAAAAAGGAAGCTACGTTGACCTTTATTATGCAGAAAAAAATGCAGAGGGCATCTGGCAAGAACCTAAAGTGCTGAAAGGAAAAGTAAACGGCAAATACAACGACGGCGTGCCTTCATTTAGCCCGACGGGCGAAAAAATGATATTCACCCGCAACAACCTCAACGGTAAAAATGCAGCGAATGTCATTGACCTGAAATTATATACAGGCGACAGGCAGGGCGACGATTGGGTCAACGTTACAACGCCGCTGCCGTTCAACAGCGACGACTGGTCAACGGCACACCCTGCCCTTTCCAGCGATGGCCAACTGCTGATCTTTGCTTCCAACCGCCCCGGCTCTACCCTCGGCCTGGAAGGTTTGCCGAGTATGGACCTTTGGGGTTCAAGGTTGGAAAACGGCGTTTGGTCCATTCCTTTCAACCTCGGCCCAGATGTGAATACCGGCAAGAGCGAACTCTTTCCCTACCTCGATGACCAGGGCCATCTTTTCTTTTCTTCCGACGGGCATCCCGGCGAAGGAGGGCTTGATCTGTTTGCCGCTACCGCAACCGATGGCGACGAATGGAACTTGGAAGGCAACATCGGTACTCCCTTCAATACTTCCAGCGACGACATGCACTTTGTGCCCCTCAATGGCTGCACCGAAGGTTACCTCGCTTCCGATAGGCCGGACGCCGATGCAAAAGGCAACGACGATATTTATTATTGGACCAGGACTTCTGGCTTTCAGGATGCGGTCATTCAAGTAGTTGACAAAGACACCAGAGAGCCGATTCCGCTTGCTGATCTTTCCATTGACCCGGGGCAATTGAAGAACCAATCTCTGGTGCAATACGGCCCTGTCCTCGACAAATTGTTTGGTGGCTCGGAAGGGACGACGATGGTCGTCGAACCATTGAAACTCCAAACGGATGCAGAGGGAAAAGTTAAAATCAGGATTTCCAATGCTTCTGCTTTTGCCATCGCAGCTTCCAAAACGAACTACAACCCTGAGAGCAGAAACCCTTCTGCTGCCGATTTGACGGCTGCGCCGGTTTATGTCATTCCTTTGGAAAAATCAATTGTTTTGGCGAGGCTTACAGTAAAGGTCATTGAAGACCCCTCTGGTATTCCGATCCCATTGGCCGATATAAAAATCGTCAATAAACGGACGGGCGAAGTAGTGCCTTTGGTAGGTGACGGGGGCGGCAAAGCGACCACGCAGATCAACTGCGACGACGAGTATGAAATCACTGCCAGCAAAGACCCTTACTATACCAACACCGTTCTGCTTTCAGATTACAAGGCTGATTGCAGCGACGGGGAAGTAGAGGTCATCGTTCCGCTGAAGTCTCCTTTGATCGTGGTTCTGGAGCCGATCTTTTATGATTTTGACCGCTATTACATCAGGAGCAGGGATGCCAAGCCGACCCTCGATAGCCTCGCTGCTATCATGAACATGTACCCAACTTTGCAGATACGCATGGAAGGAAATACAGATTCAAGGGGATCGAGTGCATACAATGTCCGGCTTTCTACCAACAGGGCGAACGCCGCAGTAAAATACATGGTCAGGAAAGGCATCGCCAAAGAACGCCTGACTACCGACCACTTTGGAGAAGACCATTTGGTAAATGATTGCCGGGATGAGGTGATCTGTCCAGAAGAAGACCACCAACTCAATAGGAGGGTGGATGTAGTGGCTGTCCGCCACCAAGAGCCCGGCGTCAAGTTCGTGACCCGCGATGTCAGCGAAATGAACGTCGAGTCGGACAGGAAATAATTTTGCTTTATTTTTTGGATGAAATACCGCCTTGAGAGCCTTGCTTTCAAGGCGGTGTTTTATTTTTGGGCAGTATAGCAAGGTGTCGGACGCCTCTAAAGGCGTCCGACACCTCACCGAATTTCACCGATCATTTTGATTTTAAAAAAAATACAATCAACGCTGCTGTTCTGCTGCCTTTTTTTGATAATTCAAATTAAGGGGCAGGAACTCGTTTTTGAACATTTGGGCGAAGAGGATGGCTTTACTCCGAGTACTGTTTTATCCTTGCTGCAGGACAGGCAGGGCTTTTTGTGGGTGGGCACAACGGATGGCCTTTTTCGGTACGATGGGCAGCAGTTCCGGGAGTACAGGCATGACAACAAAGACAGCACATCCCTGAGCAATAATTACATCAGCAGTTTAAGGGAAGATAAAAAAGGCCGGATCTGGATAGGCACTAAACTGGGGCTGAACTGCTATTTGCCAGAAAAAGAACATTTTAAAAGGTACATCAGCTTCGAGGATGGGAAGCTCACAGAGGAAGAAAATTTTATCCTTTCCGTCCAACCCGACAAGCACGGGTTTATCTGGTTTGGTACTTATAACGGCCTTTTTAGGTTGGATGTGGCAACTAACGAAAAAATGCACTTTTTGCCGCAAACTGAAAACCCGAACTCCATTTCTGACAAAACCATTTGGTCTATTTTTGAATCAAAAAATGGGCATTTGTGGATGGGCACCGGCAATGGCTTGACCATTTATAAAAATGATGGCCGCTTTCAATTTGAACCTTATTATCCTGAACCCAAAAACCCGAACGGACTGCAAACTGACCGGGTTTGGGATTTTGTGCAACACCCCGACGGCAGTATGTGGGTCGGTAGCAACGACGGATTTTACAGGGTTGTTCAAGATGAAAATGGAGTCCGGTTCAAACGCTATGGAAAGGAGGAAGGAAACCCGAACAGCTTGAGCCATGATTTTGTGGAATTTATGAAAACGGAGGGCGACGGCAAATTGTGGATTGGCACTTCCGGCGGTCTCAACGAAGTCTCATTTGATGGCAGTAAAGCGGACGGAAGTCCGCCGAAAAAAAAGGAAGCCGTATTTGATGACAGTAAAGCGGACGGAAGTCCGCCGAAAAAAAAGGAAGCCGTATTTGATGGCAGTAAAGCGGACGGAAGTCCGCCCCAAAAAAAGGAAGCCGTATTTGATGGGCATGAAAAACAAAACCTGCATTTTATCCATCATCGGCACGACGGGAAAAGGGAGGGCAGCATAAGTTCGGATCAGATAAAAGCGATGTTGCGCGACCGTTCGGGCGTGCTATGGGTAGGGACTACTTCCGGCCTCGACAAAGCGGCCCCTTTTGCCAATAAATTCCCGATAATAAACCACCATCCCGGCTCGGAAAAAGGCTTGTCGGACGGAATTGTAAAAGCAGTTTTAATAGATAAAAATGGAAACCTTTGGGTGGGCACCCGCAACGGTTTGAATTTTTTATCGGCCGAAAATTTCAGGAAAAAGAATTTTGATTTTATTCATTTTTTTAATGAAAAAAACAATCCCAACAGCTTGTCCCACAGCAATATCTTTGGCCTTTATGAAGACAGCCGGGGCATCATATGGGTAAGCACTTATGCTGGCCTGAACTATTTGCTCCCTTCTGAATTTGAAAATTTTATCAATAATACTTCCAGCAAAAAACCGGCAAATAGCTGGCCTTTGTTCCATCGTTTTTGGACAAAAGACGGCCTCCCCAACAATTGGGTTTTTAATGTGTCGGAGATCAAAATGGGGCTTTATTGGGTGGCCACTTATGGCCAATTATCTAAAATGGCTTTTGACCCAGATGACCCCGGCGGCACTGTTTTTCAGAATTTTGACCAAAGCGATAAAAGGGACGATGCGCTCGTAAACGCCTTTACCAAAGTCGTTGAAAAAGACCGGTTTGGGCAGTTTTGGATCGGGACTTTCAACGGCCTCAGCATGTATGTTGATAAGGGTGGCCGGGAGTATTTTATCAATCACAAATATATTTTTGGAGACACTACCAGCCTCAGCAGCAACTCTTTGGTTGACCTGCATACCGACCAAAAAGGGAGGCTTTGGGCAGCGACAAGGGGCGGGCTGAACTTGGCAGTGCAAGACTCCTCGGGTGGCCTGCTCCGGTTTCAAAGTTTTGGAACGGCACAGGGTTTTCCAAACGATGTGATACAGACCATCGAGGAAGACGGCGATGGTAATTTATGGTTGGGCACCAACCGGGGCTTGATCGTTTTTGACCCGGAAGCAGCTTTGGCCGGCAAGCCTTGTGTACTGAAAACATTTACCGACCAAGATGGCCTGGGCAGCTTGGGCATGGTGTTCCGGGCGTCGCATAAAGACGTAAAAACAGGGATGCTGTTTTTTGGTACAGCAGGCGGCCTGAATTATTTCCATCCCTCCGAACTGATTGAAAACCAGTCTGTTCCGCCCATTGTTTTCACCAAGTTGAGTGTTTTAAATAAAAAAATAAAGCCCTCCGACAGCAAAAATTCGATCTTAAAAAAGGCGATCAGCTTCACGGAAAATATTGTTTTGGACCATCGGCAAAACATCATTTCCATCGAGTTTGCAGCCCTTGATTTTGTAAAACCAAAAAAGAATAAATATGCCTACCAATTGGTAGGTTTTGATGAAACGTGGGTGGAAAACGGGAACAAAAATTCGGTGACATATACCAACCTGCCCTCCGGTTCTTATACTTTAAAAGTAAAAGGCTCGAACAATGACGGCCTTTGGAACGACTCTCCGGCCACCTTGCAGATCGAGGTTTTGCCGCCTCCGTGGCGGACTTGGTGGGCCTATTTGATTTATCTGGTTTCGTTGGGAAGCCTTGCTTATGGCGTTTACAAATTCAGGGTCAAACAAAAAATGCAGGCCTTCGAGGCAAAGGCAAAAATCGAAAAAGCAAGGTTTGAGGAACGCGAAGAACTGCGCAAACAAAATGCCGCCGACTTCCATGACGAACTCGGCCACCGGCTGACAAAAATCTCGCTGTTTCTCGAAATGGCCGAGCGGCAAAGCGGCAACCCGGCCACTGTCAAACAGTTTTTGGCAAAAATAAAAGAGAATGCGGCCGGCCTGTCATCGGGCATCCGCGATTTGATCTGGACACTCGACCCCAAATCGGACACGCTGTTCCAAACATTGCTGCGCCTCCGCGAATTTGGCGACAAACTTTTTGAGGAATCGGATATTTATTTCCAAACGCAGGGCATTGAAGAATCAATGGAAGGGCAGCTTTTGGCACCCGATGTGAGAAAACAATTATTGATGATTTTTAAAGAAGGCATGAACAATTGTTTGAAATATTCCTCCGCAAAAAATTGCTTTTTGAAAATACAAAAAAGCGGCAGCGAAACCATTTTTATTTTAAAAGATGATGGTATTGGTTTTAATAAAAAAAATATATCGCGGGGCTATGGTTTGAAAAATATGGAAAACAGGGCAGATAAAATAAATGCCGGTTTTGAAATTGTTTCTGAAAATGGAAGCGGAACATATATTTCTATAAAATTGAAATTGCCCCAAACGGGGTAGGGCAGGCTGTTTTTAAAAACAATACCTTGCATTTTAATAAGACAAGGGAAGGCTTTCTCATGAAAATTTCAAATACGGTTTTGCTCTGTCCCTATCCGGCATTTACCATCAGAATTCCAGAGCGGCGG
>DROJ01000384.1 GCA_011321935.1 Bacteroidota bacterium
CAAAAAAAACAATCGATTTTTTTTTCCCTTTCTTTTTGGCTTCCAGCACCGTGATTAACTGATGGAATGCTTCCAGCCAATTTCGGGGAGGTTTCAACTCGTCCCGTTTGCCTGCAAACTGCTGCAATAAAAAGTGAAAATTGTCCAATTGTTCCCTGCGTGGCGCATCCTGAACACCGGTAAATTCCAAATCAATTTTCTTTTTGTAAACCGACCTGACCAAAAAGGTTTTGCCGACCCGCCTGCGCCCGGTAACTGCAATCATCTCGGATTCATCAGACCTCAATGCTTCTTTTAAAACTGCCTGTTCCTGTTCTCGCCCTATAATCTTTTTCATAAAATATATTTTGATAGCTCGCTAAATCGCTGCAAATTAAGCACATTTAGCGAGTTATACCGCACCATTTTAGGTTTTGTGCATTTGCCCTCGCCAGCCCCCAGCCCCAGAAGGGGAGAACCAGCCCTCAATGCACAAAACCTAAAATGGTGCGGTATATCAAAACGTTTTCACCTTCGGCGTTTTTGAAAACAAACACAGCTTGGGATTGGTGGACAATCAATTGACGATGGATGATTTGTTTGCATAAATTAATTGTGCTTGGCTGATTTCACCCACGCCCTCGGCGTACCCCTTCCATTTTTTTAAAAAAAGAATTGAAAACCGTTTTGGAATTAAGTCATGTCCAACTGCCTGCCAATCGTCGGCACGTCTATATTTTTATTTTTAAATGCAAAAGAAGAAGTTCGGGCAATCACTTTCAAGCCTTGTACTTTGGTCAGGGCATTAATTATTTCTTCGGTGATGCCGTCACTGAAATATTCGTTGCCAGGTTCGGCACTCATATTTACGAAAGGGAGGACGGCGATGCTTGCCTGTCGGCCGGGCAGGGATTTGGTGGAAGATGTTTTATGAAGATGATTGTTCATTTTTGTTTTAACTGGTTTCTGCGCAGTGATTATACTGAACCATAATAGGTTTTGTGCATTTGCCCCCGCCAGCCCCCTCCCGATAGCTATCGGGACAGAAGGGGAGTACCTGCCCTCGATGCACAAAACCTATTATGGTTCAGTATATAATGTCCGTCATATTACGGGCTTTGCCCAACCTTCTTTTCCCACCAAAAAGCTCGCATAAAGAGGGAGGTTGATAAAATTCCCGGCTTGTGAAAAATTACGCGGGGAGGCCCGGAAAATCAATTCCGGTTTGTATTTATGGTCATAGCTTCTCAAGCTTTTGAGGTTTCTGCTCAGGCCGCTTTTGACTTCGAGGGGCAGGATGCCCTTGTCCGTCTGCAGCAGGAAATCAACCTCTGCGTCACTTTTGGAAGTCCAATAAAATAGGTTTTTGGCCAGGGATGCGACCAATTCCGCTGCAACAAAATTTTCAATGAAAGCGCCTTTATATTCAGAAAAAAGGCTGTTCGGGTCAGTGATAATGCTGGAGGGAATATTTAGCATGGCCCCCAACAGCCCCGTGTCGTGCAGGTAAATTTTGAATTTTGCAAAGTCGGCATAGCCTGATAGGGGTATTTTCGGTACACTGATATTATAGGCTATATTTATCAAACCTGCTTTGTTCAGCCATTCTATAGTTTGTCCAAAGGTAATAGCACGGGCGTTTTTGCGCACATCGTTGTATTTGAATTTTTTGTTTTCCTTGGCCAATTGCCGGGGTATGGACTGCCATACTTCGGACGTTTTTATGGCCTGTGCCCTATCAGTGTATTTAGAAAAATCCCTTTGGTAGGCTTCGAGTATTTCTTCTTGAATTTTTCTTGCAGAGGCTATGTCGCGGGTGTCGAGGTAGTCCTGCAACACTTCGGGCATCCCTCCGAGGTATAAATATTTTTTGAGGTGCAACAAAAGTTTTTCATGCACGATGCCGGGCAGGGGGTCCGTATCTTTTTTGGACATCAGTTTTTCCGCGGCAAAGGATTCGCCAAAGGCTTCGAGGTATTCGGTGAACGACATGGGGTGCAGCTTCATAAAATTGACTTTTCCGACAGGGAAGCTGTTTTGTTTGCCCACACTTACCCCCAACAATGAACCTGCGGCGATGACGTGGTACTCCGGTGTTTCTTCCTGAAAATATTTCAGGCTTGTCAATACCCGCGGCACTGCCTGTATTTCGTCAAAAAAAATCAGGGTGCCGGCAGGCTCGATTTTCCGCCCGAAATACAGGCTGATATTGTCGAGGATTTTTTCGGCTACCAACCCGGGTTGGAACAAGCTTTCCATGTCCGGGTTTTGCTCGAAATTCAGGTAAACATAATCGGAATACTCCTTCCGGCCAAACTCGTTGACCAAATAGGTTTTACCAACCTGCCGCGCCCCTTGTAGCAAAAGCGGCTTGCGTTTGCTGTTGTTTTTCCACGAAAGTAATGAAGTATATAAATGCCGTTTCATTGTTATCTCCAAATTTGTGTTACAAACTTAGAAATTCATCTCCAAAAAAATGTATATTTTTCTGAAATTATCTCCAAAAAAACGACAGTGTATCGAATGTAATGCCTTTTTTTCGAGGGATTCACATCCCTCGCTAAGATCTGCCGTCTCCCGAAGTAAATTCGGGAGACGGCAGATCTTAGCGAGTGTGGTGAGCCTTGTCAGTCTTTCAAATCTTTTGGCAAAGACGCCAGCGGGTCATCCTCCTTCATCAGTTTCACCGCTTCCAGCACCATCGGGTCATCTGCAAACGAGACTTTGAAAAAGCCGAGGTCAGAGTAGAGTTGGCTGGCGATGGTGGCTTTGATGGAAGTGGCCAGTTTGTTTTCCAATTTAGGGGAAAGCCGTTTTGTTTTGCCCCCGTTTTTTTGCGCAGCATACCGGTAATAATCGTTCATCAATTGCTCGTCGGGCACAAATTCTTTCAAGAAATCGGAGAGTTTTTTGTCCGCCCACTGGCTGCGGTTTTTTTCCAGATAGCGGAAAGCAAAAGCAGAAAGGTGCTGCCTTAATTTTATGAAATCGGCGTTTAGTAAATTGCTGTCGAGCGGGACAAAGACATCCGGTTCGATGCCGCCGCCGCCATAAACCACCCTGCCTTTGCCCGTAAAATATTCGGTCGTATCCGGCTGTTTGAATTTGCTGGCATCGAACAGCTCGCCGTTGTGGCTGCGCTCGGCGAGGTCGCCGTCGTACTCGTCGAGGTTTTCGTAAGACTTTTGGATGCAGCGCCCGGAAGGGGTGTAATAACGGGCCACGGTGAGGCGGATGGCCGAGCCGTCGCGCAGGCGGTACTGCTCCTGCACCAGCCCCTTTCCAAAAGTACGGCGGCCAATAATGACGCCCCTATCGGAGTCCTGGATGGCGCCCGCCAAAATTTCGCTGGCCGAGGCAGAATGTTCGTCCACCAGCACGCTGATGTTTTTTACGTCGTAAAAATTGCGCCCCGTCGTCTTGTACTCGCTGCGGGCCACGTTGCTGCCTTCGGTATAAACGAGCAGTTGGTCCTTCTCTTTAAATAGCTGGCTGAGGATGTTGGTGGTCTCTTGCAGGTAGCCGCCGGGGTTGCCCCGCAGGTCAATGACGAGGTTTTCGAGCTGCTCTTTTTCAACCAAATTTTCCAGTTCTTTCATAAACTCCCGGTAGGTCTTCGACGTGAAGCGGTTGACCTTGATGATGCCCGTTTTGTCGTCGAGCATATAGGCCACGTCAATGCTGCTGACGGGTATTTTGTCCCTTGTTATGGAAAATTGTTTGACCTTTTCTTCGTTCCCCCGCCTGATGCCGACCTGAACGGCCGTTCCTTTCCGGCCTTTCAGTTTTTTCAGGATGCCCTCGTAATCAATGTTGTCGCCGACGGTCAGCGAGTCTTCGATCTGCACTATTTTATCGCCTGCCAAAATGCCCGCCGTTTTGGCCGGTCCGTCTTCGAGCGTGGACACGACCATCACCGTATCGTCCACCACGATGAACTCGATGCCGATGCCGTCGAAGTGGCCTTCCAATTGGTCGTTGACCTCTTTGAGGTGGTCTGCGGAAATATAACTGGAGTGGGGGTCGAGCTGGTGGAGGATGTTGTCAATGGCCTCTTTCACCAGTTCTTTTTTGTTGACATCATCAACATAACGGGCCTCGATGTAGCGGATCATTTCCTCCAATTTGCCTTGCCCGAGGCTGCTCGGCGGCAAAGTCTCTTTTTTCGGGATTTCAATGGCCGCAACAGTCGGCGGGTTGTTCTGCATTTTTGTGCCGATCAGGATGCCGATCACCATCACCAATGAGAACAAAAGCGGTAGCCAAATATTGAGCTTCTTCCGTGGGCTGTCTATTTCATGGTTCATCTCACAAAGTTAAACAGAGTTTGAGAAAACCAGAGTTTGAGAGTTTGAGAAAACCAGAGTTTGAGAGTTTGAGAGCTTGAGAGTTTGAGAGCAGTATCGAGAAGGGACTCTTTGGCCTCTCGAACGGATACCAAAGAGTCCCTTCTTGATACTGCTCTCAAACTCTCAAGCTCTCAAACTCTCAAGCTCTCAAACTCTCAAACTCTCAAACTCTCAAACTCTGGTTCTCTCAAACTCTCAAACTCTGGTTCTCTCAAACTCTCAAACTCTGGTTTTCTCAAACTCTCAAACTCTGGTTTTCTCAAACTCTGAAACGCAAAAATGTATATTCGAGGGGATATATTAAACCTTTTGGGCATTGATGATGAATAACAGCCCAAAAAGAAGATCGTTTGCCATCAATGACAATCGTTTTACAGAAGTGTTGAGTTGGCAAAGGGATTTGCAATTCTTTTTATTTTACATAAAAATGTCTTGCCAATTTTTAAAATGCAAAACCAAATCCAGACTTTTGTTGGCATATTTTAAATGAAACTTTTAAATTGAATGAACAGCATAGACAAACTCGACCGGCAAATACTTTCCGCCCTCATGCACGATTCCGACCAAGCCTATACCGAACTGGCAAAAAAACTATTTGTCTCCGGCGGCACTGTCCACGTCCGCATGAAAAAGCTGCGGGAGATGGGCCTGGTGAAAGGGGCCACCCTCACCGTTGACCATACCAAGCTGGGGTATGATATTTGCGCTTTCCTCGGCATTTACCTCGACAAAAGTTCTTTGTTCGACAAGGTGGCGGAGGAACTGAAAAAAATCCCCGAAGTGGTGGAGGCCTTTTATACGACAGGGCTTTACAACATCTTCATCAAAATATATTGCCGCGATACCAACCACCTCAAAGATGTGCTGCACGACAAAATCCAGAACATCCCCGGCATCCAACGGACGGAAACTTTTATTTCCCTCGAAGAGGCGATTGACCGGCCGGTGAACATTTTGGGGGAGGAGGGGTGAATGCCTGCCTGCCGGCAGGCAGGGTTGAATGGTTGAATGGCTAAATGGTTGTAAAAGATCCGAAGGTACTCATTCCATCGGATCTTTTACAGCCATTTAGCCATTCAAACCATTTAATCATATGCAAAACCCACACTTTGAACGTCTTTTACACATTGAAATAAATCGTCCAAGGGACTCCTTTGGAGAATAATTTTTTAGCTATAAATTGCCGCAACGCATGAAGCTGGTAAACATACTTTTATTGAGTGGCTGTTTTTTCCTTCCTTTGGCATTGTCCGGGGCTGCGCCCCTTTCTCCTGTTTTTTTATTTCATAAAAATAATAGACCCTACTCGGATTTGTGTGCTGCCGCACACAAACCGTCCAAATTCAATGCTTTTGAAAAGGCTCGTACAATAGATTTTAGAATAAAGCCTAATATTGATTCGGTAAAATATAGAGGTTACCGCCTTGAACTCACCGATTTTAAAATGTTGAAAGAAAAAAACGACTGGCTGAAGATCAGTTTTACCGCCGTCAATTCTGGGAGAATGAACATAGACATGCGGCAGAAAGGAACGGAGCATTGGGTGGTCTTCAATTTCGACCGCTCCATTTACAAAGCAAAACTGGGCGGCCTGCGCCAAAACATAAAACGCCAACTGGCCAAAGAAGGCTTCCGCTTGGACGCGGGCAAAACGGTCAAAAATTATGAACTGAAAATATCGGCCATCATGCCCACTCCACTACCAAAAAAGGCCGAGCCTAAACCCCTCGCCTCTAAACCTGCCAACCGCACAAAACCAAAAAACAAAACTGCCCTAAGCTCCCCTGCCTCTTGGCAAAACACCCAAATGCCCTCCCTGCCCAAGCAAACCCTGCCCCAAAAATCAGCAGAAAAAAAGCCCTGCCCCGACATCCTTTTCACCGACGTGACCATCCTCAAACAGGACGACAAATGGGCGACCGTCCGCTATACCATCACCAACCAGGGCGAAGGCGTTTTTTATCTCTACGGCCAGTCGGACAGCCGCAACGACAACCTCGTCATCAATGCCTACATCTCCGGCGTCACTGCATTGACGCGGGGGGCCATCCCCATCGGGGGACAGATTTTACCCGAAAAAAAAGGCGTGCCGAATGTTTTTAAAACCGGCGACAAACTCACCGGCACCCTCAAACTCGACATCCGCAAAAAAACGAGGTACATGAAAAGCCTCGTCCTCTCGCTCGACAGCAACCAGTTCGTGCAGGAATGCGACCGGAAAAACAACCATACCGGAGTGGTGTTAAAGTGACGTGCAGCCGCTACATTTTTGACAGATTTGACGTACCTTTCCGAAACAATTCTTCTTTTCACCAAAAAAAAATCAGTATGAAAAAGCACATCTCTTTCCGCTTCGCCATTCCGCTCATCCTTGCTTCTTTCTTTTGCTCCAGTTTATCGGCACAGAGCGTGCTGGAAAAATATGAGAAGGAAACGATTTACCTGTCCTACAATAATTATAGTTATATCAAAAATGGCCAAAAACACTGGGCTGGTTTTTTTGGAAAACACCTGAAAAAAGAAATGGAGGTCAGCCCCGATGCGGTCATTGAGTTTGACCGCTACCAAAAGAAATCAATCACGTCTTTTTGGATGGTGATGGGAGCAGGGGCTATATATGTATCCGGTGTATTGCTGGCCCAAGAAAGGGATGAATATGACGCCCTGTCAGGCAGCATGGTTCTTGCCGGAACGGGGCTGATGATCGCAAGTATCCCCCTTACTATCAATAGCATGAAGCACTACAACAAAGCGATATGGCTGCGCAACAGGGATGTGCTGAGGTGAGTCGCAGAGGGCTGCCAAAGGGCTTATCAATAATGGGGTTTCCGTATAAAAATCAAGGGGTGTTTATTTGCCCTGTTATTGTATTTTTCAAAAATATTTTTTCTTCACCACCAAAAAATATCAGTATGAAAAAGCACACCTTTTATTGCTCCGCTGTTCCTTTTTTCTTGGCTTTTTTCTTCTGCCAGTTGTTGAATGCACAAGCACCGCCGGGGGATTGCGAAAAGGATAGGATTTACTTGGCAGGCAAAAAGTATTTTAAAAACGACAAAGAGTACCGCACCGGCCTGTTCGGCAAATATTTAAAAAAAGAAATGGAAGCCAGCCCGCAGGCCGTCATTGAATTCGGGAAATACCAAAAAAACGCCAAAGCGGCAACTGTGGTCTTGATGACAGGCATAGCCTTGATTACTGCGGCGGTTGTTGTGGACGATAGCGACCAACAGCCCAAGCTGGGCTTGGCCACTGCCGGCTTAGGGCTGTTGGTCGTACAGACCCCCATTTATTGGAAAAGCAAAAAACACTTTGGCAAAGCGTTCTGGCTGAGGAACAAGGCTCTGTACAAGTAAAAAAAAAACGGCGGCTTTTATTTTCATGAAAATAAAAGCCGCCGTTTTTCATCAAACCCATTCCCAGTCTCACCGGCCCACCACTACCCTCTTCGCCACTTCCACTTCACCGACCTTGACCTGCAACAAATAAACCCCTGCCGCCCCGCCTGTCAAATCAAAATCATAGCGGCCTGCCACGGGGACATCGAGGAGGATCGCCCTGCCCAAAACATCGAACAAAGAAGCCCTCGCTTTTTTATTGTTTGGCAAGTCCAAAAACAGCGAGAACGCCCCCGAAGTCGGGTTGGGCGAGAGGCGGATGTGCTGTGAGAGGTGGCGTTCTTCGGCAGAGGTTACACTTTCCACTTCAATGGCCAGGGTCGCTCCGCAACCATTGGCATCGGTGAGGGCCAAAGTATATTCGCCTGCCAAAAGATCGGTGAGGTCTTCTTCCTCTGAAATAAGGTCATTGTTAAAAAACCATTGAAAAGAATAGCCCGCCGTGCCGCCGGAAACAGAAATGTCAATGGCGCCGTCGGCATTGTTGCCGAGGGCCGCGGTGACTTGTTCCACCGTGATTTGCAGTTCCTCCGGTTGGGCAATGGTAAATGTGCCGACCGCCCGGCAGCCATCGTTATCGGTCACGGTAACAGTGTAGTCCCCTGGCGCGAGCATCTCCGCGACGGGGCCGTTTGCAAAAGTGCTATCGCTCCACTCAAAGGTAAAGGGGCCCATCGTTCCAGCAGGAAACACTTCAATGGCCCCGTTCCCGCCCCCAAAGCAACTGACTTGGCCGAGGTCGGCATCGAGCAACAGTTCCCCCGCTGCCAAAACGGTATCGGTCGAAATCGCTTCGCAGCCATGCTGATCGGTAACCGTAAGCGAGTACTCGCCCGCAAACAGACCGGCCACACCCGCTGTCGTATCGCCCGTGCTCCACATATAAGAATAGGCCGGCGTACCGCCCGCAGCGTCCGCTGCCAATGCACCGTTGTTTACTTCTTCACAACTAGCAGCACTTGGGACTACCGACAGCGAAAGCAACGGCGGTTCGGCCACCTCAACCGAGGTGGTGACCGCACATCCATTGCCGTCCGTAACAGTGACCGTATAAGTGCCGGCACTCAGGTTTTCAATAGTTGCCGTTGTTGCGCCGTTGCTCCACAGGTAGGTCACATCGCCCGTTCCGCCCGACACAGAAGCCGTTGCCCTTCCATCAGGAACAGCAAAACAAGTCAAACCGGTGCTTTCTATTTCAATGTCCAGCATTGCCGGGTCGGTCACATTGGCCGAGGCAACAGCGGTGCAGCCGTTGCCGTCCGTTGCAGTGACGGCATAGGTCCCCGTGGGCAGGTTTTCGATGGTTGCCGTCGTTGCGCCGTTGTCCCACAGGTAGGTCACATCGCCCGTTCCGCCCGACACAGAGGCCGTTGCAGTGCCGTCGTCTCCGCCGTTGCAGGAGGTGAAAGTGGTCGCTATCTCTATTTCCAAAAGCATGGGCTGGCCCACTTCGACGGTTGCGAAAGCAGAACAGCCATTGCCATCGGTAGCGGTTACAGTGTATGTCCCGGCAGAGAGGCCTGAAAGGTTTTGGGCAGTAGCCCCGTTGCTCCAGAGATAGCTCAATTGGTTGCCCGTGCCACCTGTGAAAGAGGTCGAGACCGCTCCGTCATTTCCCCCAAAACAGGAAACATCATTTGCGGAAGCGGAAACAAGCAGCGCCTGCGGTTCGGTGACTTCATAACTTGCCACGGCGGTGCAGGCGTTCTCGTCGGTAATGGTAAGGGTATAGTTGCCCGCAGGCAGGTCGGAGATTTCAGGGCCGGCCAGGCCGTTGCTCCAAAGGTAGTCATGCCGGCCAGTGCCGCCAGTGGAAATGACCAGCACGTAGCCGTCGTTTTCCCCAAAACAAGAAATGCCGCTGCCCTGCATGTTCACGCCAATGACAGGAGGTTCTTCTACTGTGGCGGTGGCCATCAACTCCGTGCCATTTCCATCGGTGACGGTCACCCCATAAGTTCCGGCGGCCAGTCCGTTTGCGGTGGCTGCCGTTGCGCCGTTGCTCCACAAATAGGCGTAAGGTGCTTCCCCCCCTGCAACGGCAACGGTGGCCGCCCCGTCCGTGCCCCCGTGGCAGGAAACGCTTTCCGCCTCCACCGCAGCGATGGCGAGCGGCTGCACAAATTCAAAGGCGAAATAGGAAACTTCTTCCGCAATATGCGCCCGTTCAGTGTCCAATATTTGATCTTCGTCGAAGGCCAGGTACATGGCATTGCCCCGGAAAGGCTGCCCGCCCATCAGCACGGGCCAGCCGCCGTTGCCGCCGTTGATGCCTGATGCACTGAGCACGGCATGGTTGGCTTTTTCCAGTTCAAGTTGATAAAAAACACCGGCCAGCGAGCTTTGTACGCCGAGGACGGAATTTTCGCCGAGGCGAGCCTCAAAATGCAGGCCGTCCTTCGAGTAATTGCCTGCTTCTATGACCAAAAAACCGACCGTTTCGTCGAGGCGGGCGGTGATGGTATCTTCCGCTATTTGTTTGCCTGCGGCAAATCCCGTAGAGTCGGCAGGCGAGCCGCTGTTGTTGTGGCGCGAAGACCAAAAAACCGACCAACGGCCATCATTGAAGGTCATCACTTGCCCGACAACGACGGGGTTGGAATAGCTTTGCAGATAGCCCCGCTGCTCCCTGATAAAATTGCCTGCCCTTGCCGTTTCCACAGAAAGCTCTTTCCTCGCTTCCATCTTAAAACCATCTTCCGCTTCGGTATAAACACCCTCCTCTGCCACCACATATTGCACTTCGTAAAATGCCCCGTTTACCGGCCCGCCCGGGTTTTGTACCCTTATCTCAAACTTGCTGCCCTCCGCATTCCTGACCCTCGTCACCACGGGCAGGAAGCTGCTGCCGGGCAAAACGGTCGTTGCCACCACCACCATGGACTGGTAGGTGTTTTTCAGGGCAACAACCTGCCACGCGTCACCTACCCCAAACACTTTTCCCACCTCTATTTTTTGTGAAATGGCGATGTTGCCGTCACAGGCATCCGGTGTGCCGTCGCCATCATTGTCAATGGTATCGTCGAAGCCTTCGCAGCCGTCGAGTGCCGAACAAACGCCGTCGCCGTCGGAGTCGAAAAAGAAGCCCTGACAGCCACAGTCCGCCGTCGTTATATCGAGCAGGGTGCAGGGGTCGCCGTCGTCGCAGGGCGTCCCGGTGAGGCGGTCGTTGCAGGGGTCGCAGGCATCGGGGATGCCATCGCCGTCAGCGTCGAGCGCATCGTTTCCCGCAGGGCAAATATCATATTCATCGCAAACGCCATCGCCGTCGGAATCGGGGCCAGTGAAGGTGCCGAGGCACTCGCAATTGGCGAGGTACCTATCGTTTATGGTGCAGGGGTCGCCGTCGTCGCAGGGCGTTCCGGCGAGGGCGCTGTCGCAATCGTCGCAGCCGTCGGGGATGCCGTCGCCGTCGGTATCGCTCAGGTCGTCGTGGCCTTCGCACTGGTCAAAAACATTGCAGACCCCATCAAAATCAGTGTCCTCGTATTTGCCGCCGCAGTTGCAATCCGCACCGATGATGTCGTCAATGGTGCAGGGGTCGCCGTCGTCGCAGGGAAGGCCCGTTTCGGCGCAGCCGGAGCAAAAAGAAAGGATGAGCTGATCGAGGTTGGCGCCGTTCAGGCCGATGGTCGTCAGGCGGATCAAGTGGCTGCCCGGCAGCAAAAAATAATCGGTTGCCGTGGTGTCCCAGACCGACCAGGCCCCCGTGGCCAAGAAGTCAAGGGTGGGGTCGGCGACGGCGCCATCCACGGTCAGTTCGAGTGGGCGGCTGCCCGTTTCGAGGGCATAGCGGAAGGCGAGCTGGTGCATTCCTTCCTGCAAAACATTGACCTCAAATTCAATATAATCGCCCATGCTGTGCAGATAATCCACAAAGCCCAGGCCCGAATATTGCGGCTGGTTGTTCCTAAAAGCCACCTCGTGCAAGGTTGCATCCTCTGCCTCATATACCTCGTCAAAGCAGGCATCCACCCCGTCCAAAATGCCGTCTTCGTCCCCGTCGAGGTATTCGCCGAGGCAATGGCAATAGACATCGAAGCGGTCGTTGACGGTGTAGATGTTCCCGTCGTCGCAGGGCGCCCCCGTGCCGGGGCAATCGCAGTTGAGGATGTTTGTTTCATCAATAAAACCTGTTGCCGAGACGGCAATGCCCCCTGTCCCGTCGTCTGTTTCATTGGCGTTGAACTGGGTGTTCGAGGCATCGAACCCCAGGTTTGGCGAAGCCCCCTGCTGCACAATGTCGAAGCAGGCCCTGCCGACCGTCAGCGGGTCATTTCCAATGGCCGGGCAGGCATTGCCGTTTTGCTCCAGCACCAGCGTGAGGTCTATTTCCCCCTTTCGGGAAATGGCATCGTAGCCTTGGGCCGACCAGCCGGTGCAAGCACCCGACCCGTCAAAATTTTCGGAAAAATAATTTTTGAAAACCAGCACCTCCGCATCGTAGGTGAGCAATATGGAGGAGGTGCCGATGGCAAAGTCCGCGCCGGAGGGGCTGCCCTTTTTTACCTGGATGTCAACGCAATAGCTGCGGTCGGAACAGTCTTTTTCAGCATTGAGCAGGAGTTCGATGTTTTGTCCGCGAACCGTTGCGGCCAACATGAACAGGGGAAGGATGTATGTAAATATTTTTTTCATGATTGCTTTTTTACTTGTCTCCTTTGAAAAGGAGGAAACCGGTTTTCGGAGATTTTAAGGCGACACCTCCTGCAAACCCACAAGGCCCGCACACAAAGGCACCGCCCCCTTATTTCAACTCACCGAGTTTGCTCCTGTTTTCAAACCAAAGATCGTAATCTGCGGCATCCACCTGCCCGTCGGCATTGGCATCGGCCGGGTGGTAAACGGAGGATTGCCCGTCGCTTTGTTCCCAGCGGTTGAAGTCCCGGTTGTCAATCAAAGCGTTGCCGTCGGCATTGCCGGCCAAGAGGCACCAAGTGCTGCCGATTTGTTTCAGTTGCCGCCCGCCCGCTGCCGTTGTTTCCGATTGGGTAAAATCATAAACAAAGCTCGGCGCATTCACCAAAACGGGCTCGCTGCTGACAACGCCGAGGTGGTTGCGGTGGAACACTGCGAGGTGGTAAGCACCATCCGTTACGCCATCGAAAATAACGCCCGGCGTCCCGTCGGCCTCTGCCACAAATCCATTTTTTTGCAACAAAACGGCCTTGCGGGCAACGACGTTGGAGAGGTCATCGGCGTCCCTCAGTTCGAGCAGCACCCAGTCCACCGAACCATCGGGAAGCGCCGCCGCTGCCTCCGTTCCGTCATGGAAAAAAGGTGCGCCGCCGTAGGGCTGCTGCAATGGGAGGAGGCCGTTGTCGTTCAGTGTCGTCCGCATGTTCTGGGCAGCGGGATCGTACAAGCCTTCCAGCCAGATTTTCACCTGCACACAGGCGCAGACAATGGGATCGTCCGGCTCGTACTGACAGCTTTCGGGAACGATATTATTGGGGTTGATGAGCGTCGGCATGTTGGCATAAACGGCTGAAGACAAGAAGGTTGCCTCCAGCGAAGTATCGGCAGCACCGAGCCAGCCCTGCATCAGCGAAGCGAGTACCGAGCGGTAGTCGTTCTGCAATTGGGAGGGGTGTGCCGCCCCTTGGTTGTCCTGTTCGTCGAGGCTGATGTTGTCGCCCGTAACGCCGCCTTCCACTCCTTTGCCGATCACGAACATGGAACTCAAAGTGCCGTGGTCGGTACCGAAGCTATCATTTTGGATGATCTTGCGCCCGAACTCGGAGAAGATGACAGTGGTCACCTTGCCATCCAGCCCAAGTTCTGCCAGGTCATCTTGAAATGCTTTTACCGAGTTGCCCAAATTTAGCATCAAGTTGGCGTGGTTGCCGGTAGCGGTATCGCCTCCGACCACTTCGTTCACATGGCTGTCGAAGCCTCCCGTGGTAGCCATGAACACCTTGGTCCGGCTGCCGCCGTTGAGCATCCGGGCGATGGTTTTCAATTGGTTGCCGAGGGAGGAGTTTGGATAGGCAGCACTGCCGTTGGTGCCATTGTTAAAGGTTTCAGAAATACGCTGCGCATACACGTTCACACTGTTTTCGATGCCTGCGATGTGGCGGAGCATGTCGCCGTGTTCTGAGTTGGGGATGTTCATGATCGGCTCGCCGCTCAGGGAGGAGATGAGCGAGAAAAACCCGGCGGGGTCTTGCCCGGAGAGGTTGATCTCGTAGCTGTGCTCCTGCAAAGTATGGAAGCCCGTTTTGTTCATCGAGCCAAAGAGGATGCCGAGCGGGTCGGGTTCGCCGAGGAAGGGGTTGCCGTTGTAACCGGGGTAACGGTCTTTGAGAAAGCGGCCCCACAAGCCTTCCTGCAAGTTTTGCAAAGCGCCCCCGCTGCCCGTCAGCCAGTTGTCGAGCGCCTTGAAATGGGATTTGTTCGGCAGGGCATAGCCCACCCGTTGCACAATGTTGAGCAGCCCATCGTCGTACAGGTTTTTAAAACCCGACAGCCCGGGGTGCAAGCCCAGTTGCTGGTTGTCGGGCAGGCTGCCGTCCAGCGTTATCAGCGAGCTTTCCGGCAGGCGGATGTCTGGCCGGTGGTTGGCATATTCGCTCAACTGGTTCAGCGGCACAATGGTATTGATGATGTCGTTGCCTCCGTTGAGGTAGATGACAACCAGCGAACGGTCGGTCACGTCGCAAGGGCCGAGCATAAACGGGCTGGTGGCCGCCAAGGTCTTCACCGGCAGGCTGCCAGCAAGAATGGGATAAAGGCCAAGCGGTGCCGCTGTTTTGAAAAAATCTCGTCTTTTCATAATTATAAAATAGAAAATCAGAAAACCAGAGAATGAGAAAACCAGAGTTTGAGAGAATGAGAGAATGAGAGTTTGAGAGTTTGTCCGCAGGACTCCTTTGGAGAGAGCAGTATCGTGGAGGAACTCTTTGGCCTCTCGAACGAGTACCAAAGAGTTCCTCCACGATACTGCTCTCTCCAAAGGAGTCCTGCGGACAAACTCTCATTCTCTCAAACTCTCATTCTCTCAAACTCTGGTTTTCTCAAACTCTGGTTTTCTCAAAAAGTATTGAACTCTGGGGAGCGGGTTACGGCTTCAAAAAGTGCCGTCAAGGCAATGCGCACGGCTTCGTCGTTGCCGCTTTGCAGATAGCCCCGCCACTCAAACATCCAGTTGATGGGGCTGAGGCCACCGAGCAAGATGTTGAGGAAATAATTGAACCGGTCTTCGTCGGGCATTTCGGGGAGGGTCATTTCCAAGAGTTGCCGGACGACCTCCGAGGCGTACTCCTGATCGGTCATTTTTTCGGTAAAAAATTGTACGATGTCGGCCTTGAAGGGGATGGCATTATTGGTGGTGATGCCCTTGCCGTCTTTCAGTGCATCGGGCAGTTTGAAGCGGTAAGCGATATTCGATTGGTCGAACCAAAACCTGCTGAACGAGGGGCCTTTGAAAACACCTGGATAGCCCTCCACCGACCGCGGGTATTCGGGCAGGCCGATGGGTTCGATGGTTTGCCGGATGAGGCGGAAGGCAGCGGTGTCGTAATATTGGTAGTTTTCGTTGAGGTTGCCCAACTGGTTGGCATTGAAGAGGTTAACGCTGCTGAAATAGAGTTCGAGCGGTGGTTTTATTTTGCCGCCGATGATCTCGTCGTGGTTGTCGCTGTCGTCTTCATCGTAAAAATGGATGCTGGTGAGCAGCATTTTCAGGGTGTTTTCGACCTCGTAGTTGTCGGCCATCAGTTGTGCAGCGAGCGGTGCGATCAGGTCCTGTTCCACTTCTTCGGTCAGGCGGTCGCTCACAAAGTAGAGGTACATGCGGCGGGCAAAAGAAACGGCGGTCGCTTGCTGGTTGAACACCATGTCAACATAGTCCTGGAGTTCGCGGTACATATCGTCCACATCCACTGCCCCGACGATGGTCTGATGGTTGAATGCCGCACTGAATTTTTTGTTGCCCGGATCGTGGATGTTGTATTGGGCATAGCCCCTGGCAAAGCCCGTTTCGGGGTCTTTGTTGTCAAAAGAACCATCGCGGAAACCCGTCAGCACCCGTGCCGCTTGCTGAATGTCGTACTCGGTGTAATTGGTGTAGTTGCCGGCGCCGATCTGCTCGCCTTTGAGGATGGTGAACAGTTCGAGGAACTCGCGGGCGTAGTTCTCATTGGGGCTGCCTTTGCGGTTCACATTATTGTTGAGGTAGCGCAGCATTTGGCAGTCCAAGGTGACTTTATAGGCCAGCGTTTTCACACTTCCGGTGGCGTAGCGCTGAAACAGCCGCCACTGGTCGAACATGCGCCAATCTTCGTCCCTTTCGGAAATAAAAATAGAGTGCCAGAAGAAGGCCAGTTTGTGCCGGATGGAAACGTCGTGCAGCAGTTCGTTGTACAGCCACATCCTGACCGAACGCTGGCGTTTGCCGCTGTTGTCGGGCCGATTATCGTATGGCCCAGTGGTCAGCCATGCCGTCACGCCGTCGTCAACGGAGATGGGGCCTTCGGGATGGACATAAGGGGGCAGGTCGAACAGTTCAGCGACTGCTTCTTCCGCTGTTTTGAATGAAAAACCATCGAGCCGTTCTGGAGTTAATTGGAAAGTGGTGCGCCGCAAAAGGTGGGCGGCCAATCGTTTGCCGAGAGGCCCTTGCCGAGTACTGAGTGATGCCATGAGGATGTGCAGTTGGTTTCAAAAGCGATTATTTCATATTTTAAAAAACACAAAATGACCGCTTTTTATAATCAATGTTCTGGGAAACAAAATTTGTTCACTTAAAGGTGCAGTAAATTATTGTTTTAGGAAAATCAAAGAGAAGGAGTTTTTATTTTACGTCAGAAATTGAGCCAAATTGGCTTGATGCTGGTGAAGGATGGAAGATGTTTCGCTATGAAATTAATACCTCGGCAGTAACTATTCCCTAAGCATATTTCCCCGAGGGTTGGGACACGCCCGCAAAGTCACGCAAAGGTTACGCAAAGTCACGCAAAGCTATACGTGTACTCGCCTTGCTTTGCGTGACTTCGCGTAACCTTCGCGTGACTTTGCGGGAAAACCATCATCATTTGCCTATGCTGAATAGTCACCCTCGGCATAAATAAAAAAAAGCCCCGGCAGCTCTAAACTGCCGGGGTTTTATATTTACATAAAAAACCGAAATGCTAAATCATTCTGCCTTTTCAATATTGCTGCCGAATATGTTCAGGCGGTCGAGCCTTTCCATTCTGCTTGTCAGTTGTTCGAGGTATTTCTGTTGCCGTTTTAATTCTTCCGACTCTTGCCATACTTTGTTTTTATCCAAAAGCAATTGATTGCTCAAAGAAGCCGCCTTTTCTGCTTGGGCCAACAGTTCCCGGTGTTCTGTTTCCATTTTTTTCAAAAGGCTTTTCGCTTCGCTATCATTTTGCAGTATGCGGCGGTCGCCCCTTAGCCTGCTTTTTGAACGCTCCAGTTCCCTGAGGTTTCTGAGCAGTTCTCTTTGCTTTTTTTTCAGTTCCCTTTTGGCTGCTTCCATTTCCTTTTGCGGCACAGGGCTATAGAAAAAGTCGTTTTTCAGGTCTTCGTAATCGGGCAAGGGGAAGCGGCCTTCTTTGGCCAGTTCTTGCAACTCGAATACGTTGGGCGTTTCCACAAACCCGTGCAGTTCGGGAAAAGGGATGTCCGTTATTTCTGGGTTGTTGGGAAACCAGAAGGTACGGCCGTTTGCTCCGTCGTAAAAATAATGCTTGGGGGCAGGGCTTTCCATTTCCTCGACAATGACGGTGCGGTCGCCGTTTTTCATGCCCTTTATTTCCTTCCCGTTGATGGTGACATTCCCTTTTTTCCCATTTTTAAATTCGATTTCGATGGGCGCCTCCCCATCTGTGCTTTCAATGATAACAGAAGTAGTGTTGCCGTGCCTTTCCGAAGTGATGGTACGCGTTTTTTTGGGCGGGGCAGGTGGTGCCGGGGGCGCCGGAGGGACGGGCGGCGCAAAGAAACCGGACGGCGGTGCCGGAGGAGATGGCGGGGCGGGCGCATCAAAGAATGGAGGTGCCGGCGGTGTTGGGGGGGCCGGTATATCAACGAGCATCTCTTCCAACATTTGCTCGTGCGCGGGGTACTCGGATTCGGGCACTTCCTCGCCGTTTATTTTGAGGTAGGTGATCTTGCCGTCTTTTATCTTGACTTTCATCGAGTTTCCATTGTCGTTCCGGTTGTATTGGTAATTGCCTTGCGGAAAGTTGCGGGAAGGCTTTTTCATGACATTTACTGTTTCAATGTCATCCGGTGAAATATTTTCAAGGTCGTAGTCCTCTTGCCGGCTTTTGGGTATTGTTTTGCCATTGACCTTTACGCTTTCGATTTCGCCGTTTTTCATTTGATAATCGATCACTTCGCCGTCTTTTTTGGTCACTTTGATGCTGACATCTTTTGTGCGCAAATCTTTCGGCACTAGCGGCACGGTGTCCCTTTTGGCAAACGGAAAACCCGTTTCCGAAATGGTGTTTTCGTTGGCATTTTTTAAAGTCGGCTGCATCTGCATCGACATCAGCAGCACTGCTGCCAGCAACAATACGGTAGCTGAAATTTTTTCCATGATATTAGTTTTTTTAGCAGGTGATTGTAATATCCGCTGGATGCGGAGGAGCAATTTATTTTTGTCTTTTGAAAATGACATGGCCAGTGCGGGGCTTGCCTGCTGCATCTCTTGCAGCGAAACGAGTGCCTTTGCATAAGCAAGGGAACTGCCGCACAAGGCCACGGCCACGTCGTCGCAACAGTTTTCCCGCTCGCTGCGGATGCGGGCAGACATCCACCAAATGGCGGGGTTGAAATAGAACAGCGCCTCGATGATGGATTGTAAAATATTGACCAAGTAGTCGTGCCGGGCGATGTGCGCCAGTTCATGGGCAAGTATGGCTTCGACCTGTTGCATGTCCAGGTTGTTGACGGCGGCGAGGGGCAGCAAAACGACGGGTTTGAGCCAGCCCAGGGCAATCGGTACTTTTACCTTCGCAGAGGCGGCCAATTGGATGGTTTTACTGATGCCGAGCCCTTCTTTCAACTGCACCAAGCGCTGCTGCCATTGTGCAGGTACTGCCGACAAATGGCGGCTTTTCAACTGCTGGATGTAAAGCAGTCCGCCGAGCATTTTCAATAAAAAAACGGCCATGCCCAGCAGCCATAAAGCGACGATGAGCGGCATGTTTTTATTGAAATAAGGGAAGAAGGAATTGTTGATTTGGCTTACCGCTGCCTGTCCGCCGGCAGCCCCAGCGACCGGGGTTATCCCTCCCGGCACTTCACTGTTTTTTAATAAAATAAAAAATGTGAGGACGGAAAAAAAGAACGCAGCTCCCATTGCAGAGCAGCCTGCAAGGTAGCGTTTGCGGGCGTCCTGCCCTTTTGTGCCCAAAAGGTAGGCCGCCAAAACAAGGGCAACGATAAATGCCTGCCAAAGCGAATGCAGCACTGTCCAGCCGAGGGCCTGGAGTATGTTTTCAGGAAAAAGTTGTTGTATGAGTTCCATTGTTTTGATGGTGAATGGTGAATGGATGAAAAGCGCCCGCTGCCTATTTTCTTTCTTCTTTCTCTATTTTTTTGATCAAAGCCTTGATTTTTTTGAGTTCTTCTTTGGAGGCGCCGTGGTTGCCGAGGGCCTGCATGACGAGGCTCGTGGCCGAGCCGCCGAACACGTTGTCCACAAATTTGTCGAGCAGGCTGAGCTGCGTTATTTCTTGGTCAATGGCCGGTTGATAGACATGGCTGCGGCTGTCGGTGTTGCGGGTGAGCAATCCTTTTTGCAGCATGATCTGCATGAATTTCAGGGTGGTGGTGTAGCCCGTTTCCTTTTTTTCGTTGAGGCGCTCGTTGACAAACCGGACGGAGGAAGGGCCGTTCTCCCACAGTACTTTCAAGATGGAAAGCTCGGATTCGGTGGGCTTTGGCAGTTGTTTTTTTGACATGGATTTATGTTTTTGAAACGCTTGGGTTTACGTTTTTCAACAGACCCCAAAGGCTCGGCATGGTTGCACGAAATGTTTCGTAGTGCAAGTTTATACGAATGTTTTCGTAAAAACAAATTTTGCCACGAAAAATTTCGTATTCTGCTAAAATGGAAAATGACGGAAATCATTTCCACTTGGTTTGGGATGGGTTATTTTGTATTTTTAAAAATAAAAACAAGTGCAGTTGCAAAAGAGCGGTTCACTGTTTCCACATTTCCACGTTTTCTAAATTCCTAAAATTTGGGGCTAGCCCGAAAGGTTTGGTAAACGTGGGTTTCACCTTCAAAAATGAAAATCATGAAAGAAAACTGGGTAAGGATTTATTCGTCCAAAGACTTGATGCAAGTTAAAATAGCGGAAGACGTGCTCAAGCAAAACAACATCGTGAGCCACATCGCCAACCACCCCGACTCGGCCATGCCGATGCTGGGCCGGGCGGATTTATATACACTGCCGGAAAATGCGGAGCGGGCAAAAGAGGTGCTGAAGGCGAACGGGGTGGAGTGATTTTTTTGGAAGGTTGAGAGGGTTGAGACAAGTTGAGAGGGTTGAGAAGGTTGAGATGGCCTGCTCAACCATCTCGACCTGTCCTAAACCCTCTCAACCCTTTTTTCTGTTTCCACAAATTCCAGCACCTTCCGCTCCGCCCAATAATTCCTTTTTCCAAGCATGGTAAAACCGCAATGCCCACCATACCGGGGGGCAAGGAAATAGAAGTGTTTGCTTTTTTCGGCTAGCTCAAAAGGGAAGCAGGGCTTGCCGAGCAGCGGGTCGTCGAGGGCATTGATGAGCAGGGTCGGGAGCTGGATGTTTTTTAATAAAGGGAGGGAGCTGCACTTTGCGTAATAGTCTTCGGCATCGGCAAAGCCGTGGATGGGGGCCGTAAAATAATTATCGAAATCGCGCAGGTTTTTTACTTTTTTCAAATCACCGGGCCGGTAGGTTTCGGGAAACTGCCGGTGCTTTTCATAAACCTTTTTGCGGAGGCTGCGCAGGAAGCGGCGGTCGTAAACAAGGTTGGATGGCTGTATAAGTTTTTGGGCGCAGGAGGAGAGGTGTACCGGTACCGAAACCGCCACGGCACAGCGGATCGCCGGGTCTATTTTGCCGCCCTGCTCGCCCACATATTTTAAGGTCATATTGCCGCCGAGGCTGAAGCCGACCATCGTTATTTCACCGTAATTTTTTTTCAAAAACCCGATGACCGTATGCAGGTCGTCGGTGACGCCGCTGTGGTAAATGCGCCGCCGACGGTTCATTTCTCCGCTGCAGCTGCGGTGGTTGATGGCAGCCACGTCCCAGCCGTTTTCAAAAAACAGGTCGGCCATGCCGAGGACGTACTGCGAACTGCTGCTGCCCTCTAAGCCGTGCAGCAAAAAGGCTACTTTCCTGCTGCCATTGCGCAGGAAGTCAATGTCCAAAAAATCATCGTCGGGGGTAGCGATGCGCTCCCGTTGGTAGGCCAGTTTTTGGGGCTGCCGGAACAGGGCGGGGAAGATGGTGTTGAGGTGGCCGCTTTTGAAAGGGAAGCCGGGGGCGTAGTCATTTGTTTGGAGGACGGGCATTTTAAATGAAAATGAAAATTTAAATGAAAAATACAAGCCGTTCATTGGGTTTTGGTTCAGCAGGTCAGATGGAAACAAGGACAAATAAAGCGGCTCAGTTTGTATTTCAAAAAAAAACGACAAAATTGCGGTGTTGGCTGGCAACTTATTACAAAAAATCGTAATTTGGCAGCCGAACCGCTTTTCGAGAACACCTCCCCCCCCGAAGTGCCGGGGCTAGCCCAAATCCTTCCCATCGGACGCTACCAACCTAATCCCTGCCCATAGTTAATCACCAATTTGCAAAATTGTTTTTGCAAACATCGGCAATAGGTGCAGATACCAATTTTTTGATGCCATAACAGCTCATCGCTGGCATGGATTTTTCAATGACCTGTACTCATAATCAGAGCGGCCTCCCACCGCAACATCCCACGTAATCCCCACCTTCATATCTAAAGACGAACGAACTGGAAGCACAGATGTGCTTCTCTGAACCTAATTATTATTAAACATTTTCAATTCACCCATTCATGAAAAACATTATTTTCTACACCCTGCTCGCCACCGCCCCGTTCTTCATTTCTAGCACCACTACTTCCGATACCATTGCCGACGAAGTGACCGGCATCTATTCGGGCATGTACGCCAGCCACGGCGAACTCGACAAATCGTTTCAAGTGAAGGTGGTAAAAATAGACGACAAGACCGTCGAAATCACGCCTGTTTCAAACAAGGCAGGAAAAACTTTTAGGGTCGAACTGAAAGAAGGGAACATGTCGGCCATAAGGGTCATCCGCTTGAACGCTATCGGCGATGTCATTTTGCAAAACGGGATGATAACGCCAAACAATGGCCGCCTGTCCTATGCCATTGCCGCTGAAAAAAACGGCGCACTGACTGTCTTTTCGGGAGTCAGAAACGAGAGTTTGAGAGAATGAGAACCCCAGAGTTTGAGAGAACCAGAGTTTGAGAGGATGAGAGTTTGAGAGTTTGAGAGCAGTATATTGGAGGGACTCTTTGGCCTCTCGAACGAGTACCAAAGAGTCCCTCCAATATACTGCTCTCAAACTCTCAAACTCTCATCCTCTCAAACTCTGGTTCTCTCAAACTCTCGTTTCATGTTCTAGCAGCCATTCTTTTCTCCACAGCCCCCCGCCATAGCCGGTCAGTTTCCCGTCGGCGCCGATCACCCGGTGGCAGGGGATGATGATCGAGATGCGGTTGTCGCCGTTGGCTTTTGCGACTGCCCGCACGGCTTTGGGCCTGCCGATGGCCTTGGCCTGCTCGCCATAAGAACGGGTGGTGCCAAAAGCGATGGTCTGCAATTCTTTCCAGACGAGTTGTTGGAAGTCTGTGCCGGGAGTGTCCAAAGGCAGGTCGAAGGTTTTTCTTTTTCCGTCAAAATATTCTTTCAACTGCTGGTCGAGGGTTTTGAAATGGGGGCTTTTGCCCGGCAGCGTTTCTGCGTTCAAGCGTTTTCGCAGCCTTGCCAGTTGTGTTTCCAACATGCGCCTGTCGGCAAATTCCAATAAACAGATGCCTTTTTCGGTAGCGCCCGCCAACATCGGCCCGAGCGGCGTCAGCACCCTCGTGATGCTGATGACCGCTTTGTCTTGGCTTTCCACGGGCGCAAAACCAGTGGCCTTCTTAAAGGTCTGGCCAAAGCCGCTCAACGATTCATAACCGTTTTCGTAAGCCCCGTCGGCCACCCGCCCGCCATGCCGGATGATACCGAATGCGTTGTTGATGCGCTGCATGCGGAGGTAGGCTTGGAAGGTCATGCCGTGGTTTTTCAAAAACCAGCGGCGCAGCCTGCTCGATGTCAATCCCCTTGCGGTGAGGTCGGCATTTTTCAGGCGGATTTCAGGGTTGCTGGAAACCTCCTCCATCAGCGTTTTCAGCCAGTCGGGAAACTCGCCTTTCAGCCGCAGGGGATGGCACCGCTTGCAGGCGCGGTAGCCATGCGCAAGGGCATCTTTTGCCGTCGGGAAATATTCGACGTTTTCCGGTTTTGGTTTTCGGGCAGTGCAGGTGGGGCGGCAGAAGATGCCCGTCGTTTTGATGGCAGCAAAAAAAATTCCCTCGAACTGGCTGTCTTTGTTGACGAGGGCTTCGTACATGGTCTGGCGGTCGGGCAGGGTGGTGGCTTGCATTTTTTTTTGTTTTGTTGAAAGGTGGGGCAAAAGTATGGAGGGAAAGAAAGGTGCGCAACCGAAAAAATGACAGGGAATTTTTGTGTCCCCTCAAACCTGCATGGCAGGCAAACACATTTTTATTGAAACACAACTTGTTCCGTTCCTTTAGGATAGAAAAAGTTTTTTGCAACTATTCAGTCCCCTCAAAAGTATTTCCCCGAAGGTTCGGGACACGCCCGCAAAGTCACGCAAAGGTTTCGCAAAGTCACGCAAAGCTATACGTGTACTCGCCTTGCTTTGCGTGACTTTGCGAAACCTTTGCGTGACTTTGCGGGAAACCTCTTTTATTTGCTTGTGCTGAATACAATGGTTCGTG
>DROJ01000385.1 GCA_011321935.1 Bacteroidota bacterium
AAAGTAAAAAAAGGTTATCAATAATCTTGATGAAAAAATCAGAAAACAAACAAATAAAGAATGAAAATCCAAATATAAAAAAATGTTGGATTGAATGATTATTTCTTCCTTATAAATTTATTCAATGAGGTAGTGATAGTCTAACTATAGCAGTAGTTAGGGTGTCAGTGCTATGCACAAAATAAAACAACATTGCTCATGAAAGCACAGTTTACCCCTTTTTCAAAATATATCCGCATATCCCTGACCGGGATAATATCCTTTCTTTTTTCCATTGCATCCTTCGCAGAGATTGCAATAATAAATACCCAATGTATATGCTCCGGCCGTACAGGTTCAATAAACTTGCGGGCAGAGCCAGATCAGGGCATGTTATCCGCAGGCCCGTTCACTTTTGCATGGACAGGGCCGAATGGTTTTACGTCAGAAGAGGAAGACCTTTCAAACCTAACCGATGTGGGTATCTATCAAGTGATAGTCACTAATGCCTATGGGTGCGCGGTCACCCTTTCCACTAATCTGACAGAATGCTCTTTACAACCCCAAGACATCCAGATCACCCCCCACAACTCCTGCGACAACGCCCCCACCGGCACCATAGAGGCCACTGCTGGCCCCAACCTCACCGGCCCTTTCACCTTCACATGGAGCGGAACAGACCCTGTACCCCCTCCAACAGCGGAAGACCTCACCAATGGCTACAGCCGTGTAGAAGGACTGGAACCCGGAGAGTACTGCGTCTCCATCACCTCCCCCGACGGCTGCATTGAGATATGCGATATTGTCATTGATGAAAGCATCGGCGCACCTTACATCGCCCCCAACACCGCCGCCTGCATCTGCCCCGGCGGCTATGGTATCATAGATATTGATGTCATATCCGGCAGCGGGAATTACGGCTTTGCCTGGACTGCGGAATTTCCCGGCCCGTTCATTCCTGCAAACCCAATACAGAACACCTCCGTGGAAGATGCAGTAATTTACTTCCCTGGCACCTACCATGTTCTGGTTAGAGACCTCGGTACAGGCTGTTCAGAGACCTTTACATTCCAAGTCGGCGAGTGCGAGTTCGACATCCAAAATTTCAACCAACAAATAAGCCCCTCCTGTCAAGGAGCAAACGGAGGCACCTATAGCCTCCAAATCACAGAAGAACAAGGCATAGCGCCTTTCTTCATCAAATGGGACATGATCGGTGGCCCTTCAGAGACGTTCGTCACCGACGACGGTAACTTTTTGGTAGAAAACCTCGAACCTGGAGAATATTGCATAACTGTTCTATCCCACAACGGTTGTTCAACAGAGACCTGCAACATAATCATTGAGGAACTCGAAGAACCAGAAATAGATCTTGTCGTAATCCCAGCCTCCTTTGGCGGTGGAGAAATAGAAATAGAAGTTTCCGGCACGAATGGCCCTTATGGATTTTTATGGAGCAATGGATATACCGGCAGCTCTCAAGCAGGTTTGCCAGAGGGTGATTATAGCATTACCGTGACAGATGCAGGCAACTGTGAATATACTGTGTCCACTAGTTTCCTTACCTGCGACAACCTCGCATCCGCCCTTTCCAATCTAGAGGCCGACGTCACCCCCATGACCGGGCCTGAAGGCGAAAACCCCGGCTCGATCGACATATTGAACCTGTCGGATGTTTATTCCGGGTACAACCTCTCCTATTTGTGGAACAACGGCGCCCAAACAGAGGATATATATAATTTGTCTCCCGGAAATTATTGTATTGACGTTACGTTGCCGCAGGAATGTGCTGGTATTGACCCTCCCCAACTGCAATGTTGGGAGATATGCGGCTTCACCATAGATTTCAGCATTGACCCGATCAACTGCTACAGGGCCTACCTGGGAGTCGCTGCTTATCCGTCGTCCCCCTCCTATACATACGAGTGGAACATCGGTGTGACTGGGCAGCAAACCATCACGGCCTTCTACGGTGCTGAATATTGTGTCACAGTGACCGACGGAAACGGGTGTACCGGATCCGTATGCACTGAATTAGAGCCCGAGCCCCTTTCGCTCGAAGCCGTTGTGACCAATGCCACTTTCGGCAACCCCGACGGCTCGGTAACGGTAACCGCCCAAGGGGGCATCCCACCATATGTATCGTTTGAATGGGGAAAAAACGGTGATGAAAATTTTTATGGAACAGGAGAAACCATTTCAGGCTTGTTGCCGGGCATATACACGGTGACCGTAACCGATGATTGTGGTGAAACGGCCACGCTTGTTGTCGAAGTAGAATGTGAGTTTGGCACTCAGGATTTTGCGGCCAAAATCACCGGAGTGGACTGCTCGGTAGGGAGTTTTGGAGAAATAAAAGTCTATCAGTTCCCACAAGGGGCTTCTGGCCCTTTCGATTTCCAGTGGGACAACGGAATGACCGGACAGTATATAACCGGACTTGCGGGAGGGGAATATTGTACCACGGTCACGGACATGTCATCCGAATGTTTTTCGGTCCTTTGTTATACCGTTCCTGCCGAGGGGGATGCGGGCCTTTCGATTGGTTTTGATGTGACATCCACATGTTTGGGGGGCAATAGTGGTGAACTGACAGCCATACCTTCGCCGGAAACAAACGGGCCTTTCGACTATGCTTGGACCAACGTTATTACCTACGAACCGGCAGGGAATACTGCAACGGTTACCGACCTGCCGATCGGGTGGTACAGCGTGCGGGTAACAGATGTGCGGGGATGTACCTCCCAAGCATATACTTCCATCAATTCGGCAAGCCAATTTTCTATTTCCGCCACTGCCGAACCAAACCCCTTCTGGCCGGGAGAGAATGTACATGCAGAGGTCGCCGTGACAAGCACTGCCCAGCCAACAGAACCTGTTACTTATACTTGGACGAACGCATCTGGCTTTCCATCTGAAACCATTACCAACGATCCATATCTGGACGGCCTCGGCGCTGATATTTGGAATGTCCTGGCTACTGATGCGTCGGGCTGCAGCGCCTATACCTTTTTTCAAGTGACCATGAACCAATGCCCAGAAATCACTGCGAGCGGGTTCAAATCGAAAAAGCCTTCTGGCTGCAATAAGCCAGACGGAACAATATACCCGTCAAATTGCTGCTTTGAAGTAGAAGGAGGGGCCGGCCCATATTCCTATCTATGGAGCAATGGCGGGACTACCGCAGGGATCAGCAATTTATCCGATGGCACATACACACTCACTATCACCGACGCCAATGGCTGCACCGGAATATACACCCATGAGTTGACCACCGAAAATTCAGTGCATGTCATTGTGGATCAGGAAGGAGCGACGGGCGCCTGTCAGGGGCAAAACAATGGAAGGGCATGGATATTAATATGGGGAGGATCTGCACCATATACCGTTAATTGGGGCAACGGCCAGATTGAGACTGTAAGTGAAGGCGAGGCTGAGAACGAAAACCTGTCGGGAGGAGAGTACTGTGTTATTGTCACCAATTCAGAGGGATGCAGCACTGAAGAATGTTTTTTTATCCCGACCCTTGAATCCGATCCTAATTTTGACTTTGAAGAAGTGAAAATAATCAAAGCCTGCAGTTATTCAACCGGTGGTGGAATGCTCGTCAGGGTAAATGGATCAAATGTCCCCTTCACCTATCGGCTTTTAGATGGAGAAACATTCGAAGTAATAGACGAGAACAGTTCTGGTTGGTTTAATGGAATACGCCCCGGATCATCGAACCCCTACTGTGTTGAAGTTGTAGATCATTGCGGGCAAACCATACGAAAGTGCGATTATACTATTCCTTACAACCCAGCTATATACTTGAGCGGAGAAGTGACCGACGTATGTAATACCGCGGATGGAAGTATAGATCTATCAGTAGAAGGAGGAACTCCTCCATATACCTACTCTTGGGGAAGCCAAGATAAATATGGCTTGTCGCCTGGCGAATATTGCGTAACGGTCAGGGATGTTAGTCAATGCACTAATAGTATATGTTTTACTGTTGAGAAGAAAGTCACTCTAAATATACTTTCTATTGACCATGCAACCAATCAAAATTCTCAAGATGGTTCGATCAGTATAGAAGCGATAGGTGGTATCGAGCCTTACTCTTATCAATGGCAAGGAGCATATGGATATAATTCGACAAACCAAAATGCGGAAGGGTTACGTCCCGGATATTATTCAGTGACTGTTACCGACGCAGAAGGCTGTACAGCTTCGGTCGAGGATATATGGCTTCGCAATTGCGAGGATGTTTCAGAAGGTTTTGATATCCAATATTATGTTATCAAGGCATCTGGTGAAAACAATGCAGATGGAAGTATTTATTTATGGTTGAATCCCGATGGAGGGGCAGGATCTGGTAATTTCTCCGTCCAATGGACAGGCCCCAATGGTTTTTCTTCAAATTCATCTGTAATAACCGATCTGCTCCCTGGAACATATTCTGTTGTAGTTTCTGATGGTTGCAAATTATGGAAAAAAGATTTTAAAATAGAAATATGTAATGATATTGAAATAGAATATGACGTCAAAGATGATTGCGCAGCCCAAGGTCTTGGCAGAATTGTTATTACCAATGTAACTGGAGGCAATGGAGAACCTTATTATTATGTTTGGCTCGATCCTGATTTGAACATTATAGGATATAACGATTACATAGCCGGTATTTCTGGGGGAACCTATACAGTTTTGGTTGACGACGGAGATGGCTGCGTTGGCACTTTTGAAATAGAAGTTTCCAATGGAAGTTTTGGACAGGTATTTAGAGAAGAAGGTATATACCCGATAACGATGTTTGATCCACAATTGGGGCAACCTTACTATTATCCGGCTTACTGTGTGACAAATTGGTTCTGCAACGGGGACTACATATTATCTACAAATTTAGTCCAGACAGATATAAACTATGGGGCTATTTCGGAAGGTACCTGTCAAATAGATATATATTGCGGTAACAGTGAAATGCCATTTCGAACTGTTTTCGGAAACCTTGAAAACACTTCTTCTTATAAGAATGGACTATGCTACATAGGCAAGCACTGTGTTTACAGGGATTTCCTAAATCCAAACGATGCCTTACAGACCTTAATAAGGATTCCCTTGATTGAAGTCGGGTTTCCACCGCAAGTACAAGATGCATGCAGAGATATTGAGCCGGAGACACTCCCTAATATTCCTCCCGAAGAGTGTGTCAGGATATATAGTTGTTCAGGCCAAGAAGTCAGGATTGAAAAAACGGCCAACACATGTTGTTTTGGGCCTCAATCCTGTTGCCCGGGCTATTGCAGTGTGACTTCTAACGATGGATGCGAAATATTAGCCTTTACAGGAGATGGAGATGATAAAAGATATATCGATCCAATTAAGGAAAAGAAAAAGTTGAGGGTTATCGAGTCTTTGTCAAAGAGGGGCAAAATAGCCACAGGCTTTGAGGGGAATTTGACTTCGGCTTTATTTGATACTATATTTATAAGGAAAAACATGACAGGCATAAAAAGGCCTTCCACCAAAGATGCTGGAAATTTAGAAACGGAAGCGGTAGTAGAAATGAAAGTTTACCCAAACCCATTTGACCATACCATAACAATAAAGGTCTATTCAAAACAAGTAGGCGAAGGTTCAATCAACCTAAATAATATGCTCGGAAAAACTTTCAAGGAAGAAGATGTCCACTTTGAGAAAGGGCAAAACTCGTTTACCTTTGATTTTGGAGAATCCCTCCCTTTCGGGGTTTACATTTTAGAAGCGGTGCTTCCTGACAAAGAAAGCTTTTCTGAAAAGGTCATGCATATGTCTGAATAGCTGTTTAATATACTGCTGCTTTTTCGAAATAAGTGGAATTTATTAAATATGGCAGGGAACTGATTTGCACACATTCATACCTATCATGTCAAAAATGAAATTATGTTGGTTTCTATTTACACTTGGGACAACAGTCTTTCTGCCAAGGAATACCTTTTCGCAAGACATCATATATGCCGACAGTATATTTGGTATTTTTGACTCTCAGGTTCAAATAGGTATTATCGGGCATGAGTATCCTTGCAGCGATACTATTTTAGTTAATAACAATGCTATAAACCGGGCATTTGATATAATGGCGCTGCCAAACGAAGAAGTTTATGGCTATGGTATAAGTAGTGGGTTCTTTGATACCTCATTAATGAGAATTAATTTTACAGGCAGCGTTAATCCAAATAGCTTATACGTGTTTGATTCGTATGTTCAGGGATTAACTTGCGATGAAAATGAATATGCTTATGCAGCTGGTATTGGAATAACAAAACTCTTTTATTTTCCAGAAGAAGAAACCTACCTCGGCGACCTCCCCCCCACCATGCGCTGCCAGGGCGACATCACCTACCGCCGCGGCAAGTTCTACCTCTCCTCCATCAACAACCAGCTCGTAGAGGTCAACATGAAAGCCCCCTCCCTCAGCAAAGTGGTCATGGACTTCCCCCCCGGCACCCTGCCCATAGACGGCCTTGCCACCGTGCAGGTCAGTTGCGACAGCGTGGTCACCTACGCCATCGGCCGGGCGCCCGACCACTCCATAGTCTATGAGATCAACTTCGACAACTGGACACTGACCGAACTCTGCGACATGGACGGCCTCTCCATCACCGGCGCCGGCTCGCAGACCGAGTGCATGCTCCCCCCCTGCGACCTCTTCCTCGACCTCGACTCCGACAACTCCTCCTTTGCCTTCCGCGGCGACTTCTGCGCCGACACCTTCTGCATCCCGCCCGTGGCCGTGGCCGATACCGACGTGGTCATCATTTCCGCCTCCGGCAATGTCGAGTCCATCGTCCTCGAACTCACGGGGATACTCGACCCCGGCTCGGAGTACCTGTCCGTCGCAGTGCCGCCCAACATCAGCGTCAGCGGCAACAACACTGCCCTGCTGACCCTGCAGGACAATGGCAGCGCCACCATCGCCGATTTTGAAAACGCGGTCAAAGCAGTGCAGTACTTCAACGATGCCCTGCCCTTTTCGCAGGGGCTGCGCAAGGTCATGGCCACCGCATTTGCCGCAGGCGAATCGAGCCTCGTTTCGGTTGCCGAACTGCCCCTGTCTAACGAAAGTTTGCAACTGCAGGTGGAGACAAACTGGCCAAGTTGCAACGGCTTTCCCGACGGCAGCATCAGCGTGATGGCGACGGGGGGCACAGCGCCCTATGACTACCAATGGCAGAGCGGCCAAACGGGCAGCACCCTCAACGGCCTCGCCGCAGGCAGCTACCCGCTCACCTTTTCCGATGCGGCGGGCTGCACCAAACGCGACACCCTGACACTGGACGAACCTGACCTGCTCACCGCTTCCATCAACTATACCGGCCCGCCCGAAACCTGCAGCCCTTCCGGGCTATTGGAAGGGCTTGCCACAGGTGGCACGGGTACATTGGAGTACTCATGGGACAACGGCGTGAACGGCAACCAAAACCCCAACGTCGGCGCAGGCAGCTACCTGCTCACCGTCACCGACAGCAACGCCTGCACAGCGACTGCCTCCTTCGAAATACCAGCGGGCGACACCTCCCTGACCCTACAGGCCGAAGCCGTCTGCACGGGCGGGGGCTTTGACTGGAACGGCAATGTCTATTTTACCGATACCCTTGTCTGCCAGGTGTTTACGCCGCCCAGCGGCTGCGATTCTACCGTCTGTCTTTCGCTGTCGCTAAACCCAGTCCCTGTGGTGGCCATTACCATCGGGGGTAATTTTTGCGATAGCGATGAAGTCCTGCTTTCGGCCAGCCCGAACGATTTTTATTTATGGTCGAACGGGGCGACCACTTCCGAAACCAGCATTGCGCAAGCGGGAAATTATGCGGTGACAGTCACCAACAATTTCGGCTGCACGGCTTCCGCTTCCGCAAATGTGCCCCCTGCGATAGCATTCGATCTGTTGGAAACAAGCCCCTCCTGTTTTGGTGAAAACGACGGCTCCATCGCCGTCGAAAATGCCATTGGCGGCACGCCGCCCCTGATGTACTCGATTGATGGCAGCGCATTTTTCCCGGTGGGCATTTTTGAAAACCTGCCGCCCGGCAGCTACACCTTAACAGTAGAGGACGCCGACGGCTGCCGCGAAGAGTTGCCCATCGAACTCGATGCCCCGCAGGAAATATTTCTGGACGCGGGCGCCGACCTCGAAATCGAGCTCGGGGAAAGCATCTCCCTCACTGCCAATACCAACCTCTCCGACCCGGTGGTCTCCTGGCGCCCCCCCGACTACCTCGATTGCGCCGACTGCTTGAATACCGGGGCGCTACCTTTGGCCTCTATCAGCTACGAAGTGGAGGTAGCCGACAGCAATGGCTGCACCGCCACAGATACGGTCAACATTGTTGTTTTTGAAAATTCAAGTGTTTACGTCCCGAACGCCTTTTCGCCGAACGGCGACGGCATCAACGATTATTTTACCGTTTATTCCGACCTGTCCGTTTTGGAAATCCGCTCGCTGCGGGTGTTCGGCAGGTGGGGGGAAATGGTTTTTGAAAAAAAAGGGCTGCCGCCAAATGTGCCGGAACAGGGATGGGACGGCACCTTCAAGAAAAAACCGGTGCCGGCGGGGACCTACGTTTACATGGCCGAGGTACTGAAGGTGGACGGGGGCAGGGAACTGCTTTCGGGAGGGGTGCAGCTTTTGCGGTAAAAACAATAGCAAAACAGGGAACAACACGGTAGCCCCAACGAAATAAGGGCTTATTGGGATTTTAGGTTTCAGGTGAAAATGTGCCAATTTTAAAAAAGGACACAAAATCGTGGCCGGTAGTGTTAATTTTGAGGTGATTTCAAGCACTAATGCAGTGATTAGTAATTAGTTGATTAGTGATTAGTCCGCCAAATCCCTGATAATGTGGCATTTAACCAAAAACTAAATGGTTAGCTAATTACGATTTGTACCACTAAGCCCCCGTCTCCGCTGCTTTGTCATCCGCCTTTAGGCGGATCTGTTCTCGTTAGAAGTGCAGCCATGCAGCCTCCCTAACGTGGGCAGATCCGCCTAAAGGCGGATGACAAAGCAGCGGAGACGGGGGCTTAGTGCTTGAAATCACCTCAAAATTAACACTACCTAAAATCGCATTAAATGTATTTTATTAAATGTGAAAATCACTCAAAATCAGGTGCTTAACGGGAAGCAGTAGCCGCCTGATTTCTTCCAAACCCGACAATGAATGAAACAGCTCCACCTTTTATCCCTCCTCTTTTTCCTCTCCACCCCCGTCCTTTCCCAATCCCATTATTTCCAGCAATATTCCGTTGGCGAGGGGCTGCCGCAATCACAGGTCTTTGCGCTGCTGCTCGATTCGCGGGGCTACCTTTGGCTGGGCACGCAGGGTGGCGGGCTGGCGCGTTTTGACGGCATTTCTTTTAAAAATTTTTCGGAAAAAGAGGGTTTTTCCGGCAATTATGTGAACGCCATCGAGGAGGCGGACAACGGCGATATCTGGATAGGGACAGAGCAGGGCGCAAGCCGTTTTGACGGGGCAAGGTTTGAAAATTTCAAAAAAGAAAATGGGCAAAAACTGCGGGTCAACGACCTTGCATTTGATGAAAAAAAGAACGTTTGGCTGGCTGCCGACGGGGGCCTGTTTTTTATAAAAAATAAAAATGCCGTGAGGGAGGCCCAATTGCAGGGCAAAATAAACTGCCTGCATTTCGACCCCAACGGCAACCTTTGGGCAGGCGGCAAAAAGGGCATTTTCAAAAAAAACAAAACCGGAAAATGGCTGCGCCAATGGCATGCCCACCCCGACGTGATGGACATAGCGAGTGCTGCCGACGGACAAGTTTACGCCGCTGTGTTCAACCACGGACTGCTCCATTTTGACGGCAAAAAATGGGAGCGGATTTCCAAAGACGACGGCCTGCCAAGCAATTTTTTGCAAACCCTTTGGATCGACAGCGAAAAAAATATCTGGCTCGGCACGCAGGATGCAGGGGTAATAAAATTGCCGGGCGCTAAAGCCGCCCAATTCACAATTCATAATTCACAATTCACAACTCTAAACTCTTCCAACGGCCTGTGCAACAACAACATACACGCCATCGCCGGCGACCCCTGGGGCAACGTTTGGCTGGGTACTTCGGGCAGCGGGGTGTGCCGCTACGGGGGGCAGGAGTTCGAGCATTTTACCCGTTCGGAGGGACTGCCGAGCAACTTTGTGTATGCCCTGGGCAAGGACACTTCGGGCGGCATGTGGCTGTCGGCGGGCGACCGGGGGGCGGCGTTTTTCGACGGGGAAAGATTTGCCCGCTTTGGGCGCGACAGCGGTTTTTTGGACATCAAATGCCGGACGATACACCAAGACCTCGCGGGCAGGACTTGGTTCGGGACGGAAGGCAGGGGGCTGGCTGTTTTGGCCATGAACGATGACTCGATACCCCGGCGGGAGTTCCGTTTTTTTAATAAAAAAAATGGCCTTGCGGGCAATTGGGTGCGCAGCATCCGCTCGAACGGGGCGAACGAAATCTGGGCGGCTACGACCGACGGCGGCATTTCAAAAATCAATGCTTTGCGCCTGTCCGGGGAGGCTGGTTTTATCAAAAATTTTGGTAGGAAAGAGGGCTTGGCCGACCCGAACGTTCAGTGTTTGCATATTGATAATTGGGGGCGGACGTGGTTCGGGACGAGGTCGGGACGGATGGGTTTTGTGTTCAAAGACCGGGTGGAAATGCTGGCAAAAGAAAGCCGCCTGCCTGCTGCTACCATCCGCTGCATGGCCGAAGATTCGCTGGGTTTTTTGTGGTGCGGCACGGCGGGGCAGGGCATCGGAAGGGCGGGCATTTACGGCGACACGCTGCCCGTTTTTTCTTTTTTTGGCAGGAAGGAGGGACTGGCTTCGGCCAATGTTTACCTGCTGCAATTTGGCCCGCAGGGCTACCTCTGGGCGGGCAGCGAAAGGGGCGTTGACCGCATTGCCCTGGATGCTTCGCGCAACATTTTGGAGGTGAAACATTACGGCAAGGCGGAGGGCTTCAAAGGGGTGGAAACCTGCCAATCGGCCTCGCTGCTGGACGACCGCGGCAACCTTTGGTTCGGCACCGTGAACGGTCTGACCCGCTACCGCCCCCTCGCCGATACGGCGCGCGCAGTGAAACCGAAAATCCATTTTACGAGCGTCAATTTATTTTATGCGCCGCTGGCGCAAACGGAATTCGATACCCTTGCCGATAGCTGGGGGGGCATGAAAAACGGTGCCGTTTTCCCGCACGACAAAAACCACCTCGGTTTCAGTTTTTTTGCGCCCGATTTCAGCAGCCCGGCCAAGATGACCTACTCGTGGCAACTGGTGGGCAGCGAAACGGATTGGTCGCCTTTTTCGGCGCGCCGGGAGGTGAGCTATGCCAATTTGCCGCCAGGCGAATATACTTTTAAAGTGCGGGCAAAAAACGAGAAAGGCATCGTGGGCGAGGTGCTGGAAACGGGCTTTTCCATCGAGCCGCCTTTTTGGCAGACTTGGTGGTTCAGGGCGGCGGCGGCGGGGCTTTTGGTGGCTCTGGTCGGCGGCATTTTTTGGCTGCGGGTGAGGCAGTTGAAACAGAAAGCAGCCGAGGAAAAGGCCAAGCTGGAACTGCAAAACCACCTGCTGCAACTGGAGCAAAAAGCGAGGCAACTGCAAATGAACCCGCATTTTATTTTCAATGCGCTCAACAGTATCCAAAGCCTCGTGGCGAGGAAGGATTTTGATGGGTCGAGGCAGTATATTTTGAAATTCGGGAAGCTGATGCGCGCTGTTTTGGACAACTCCCGGAAGGCGGCCATCCCGCTGGAAAAGGAGGTGGACACGCTGCAAAAATATTTGGAAATGGAGCAGTTTTGCCGCGACGGGAAGTTTGATTTTAAGATAAATACGGAGCAATTAGAAAGCGATGACCTGATGATCCCGCCGATGCTTTTGCAGCCCTTTGTGGAGAATGCCATCCTGCACGGCGTTGCCCCGCTGAAAGACAGGAAGGGCGAAATAGAAATTAATTTTATCGAAGATGGCAAGCGCTTGAAAGTGGAAATTTCGGACAATGGGCTAGGGCTTGACAAGTCTCGCGATGTGGGGCAGGGGGAGAAGAAACGCTCGTCGGCAGGGATAGCGGTGACGCGGGAACGGCTGGGTATTTTGCACGGAAATTTGGAGATAAAAAATAATGAGGGGGAGGGCACTTTGGTCGCTTTGGACATCCCGCTTTGATTTATTTCTCGCAAAGTTTCGCAGAGTTATACGCAGAGTCACGCAGAGTTTTGTGGAGATGGCTGCTGAAAACTCTGCGTGACTCTGCGTATAACTTTGCGTACTTTGCGGGAAACAGGTGATTGAAAAAAAAGTACTAAATTTGTCAGCACATCAAACAATTAAATTATGGTTTCAAATGAAATAGGAGCTGAACTCCACCACAAATTTACCCTCGGCAAGCCTATCTCTGATAAAGAAAAAAAGCTGCTCAAGGAATGGTATGCGCGGATGGATGCGGAGGAAGCTGCTATGTTCAGGCAAAATGCCCCGAAGCATGTGCCGACGGAAAAAGACCTGAAATTATTGCGGGACAAGGTGAAAAAGGCGGAGGCTGTATTCGAAGCCTTACTGGCGAGCATCAAAAAAATAGAGGAAAGGAATGAAGAATTGCGGGAGCAAAACATGTTCTTGATGGAGCAAGTATCCCAACTCCTGAAGAAAAAAGCGGCATGACCATTTCCAATGAAATACGGGATATGGTAAGGGGGAGGGCAGGATTTGCCTGCGAATATTGCGGGGTTTCAGAGGTAGATTCTGGAGGGATGTTAACTGTTGACCACTTTAAACCGCTTAGCAAAGGAGGAATGAACGCCCTGTTCAACCTCATTTATTGTTGTTTTAAATGCAATCTGTTCAAGCACCAATTTTTCAACGATAATAATGAGGGGCCGCATTTATGGAACCCTCGTGAAGGTCTTTATTTCAAACACTTCCTGCCTTTAGAAAATGGCCGTTTACAAGGATTGACGGATACAGGCGAATTCACTGTTTCGCTCCTCAATTTGAATCGGCCTCAACTGATTGCCCACCGTTTCCGAAAGTTTCAACGAATCAAAGAAAAGAGGCTTCTCGAAGATTATCAAAACTATTTTGAATTGATTAACAAAGTCCTCCCTTCTTTGGGAAATGCTGATGAAGAAATGCACCGTTTGAGAAAGACAAATTTGGAATTATTGAAAATTATCCTCTCAAAAAGCTAATGAAAAAAATCCGAACCGTACTCATTGACGACAACCCCCACGCCATCCTCGGCCTGCGCGAAGACATCGCCCGCTGGTTTCCCGACCTCGAAATAGTTGGCGAAGCCGACGGCGTAGTACAAGGCGCCAAAGTGCTGCGCAAATGTCGGCCCGACCTTCTCCTCCTCGACATCCAAATGGGCGACGGCACCGGTTTCGATCTGCTCGAAATAGTGCCCGACCTGCAATTCCAGCTCATCTTCACCACTGCCCACGACGAGCATGCGCTGCGCGCCTTCCGCTTTGCCGCCGTTGATTATCTGTTGAAACCAATAGACCCGGAGGAACTGAAAACGGCCATCGAAAAGGCTCGGAAAAATGTCGGCGCAGCGGCCAGCCATGCAGAACAGTTGCCTGTTTTGAAAGAACATTTTGCCGCCCCGGAAGCGGCGGGCAAACCCAAGACCATTGCCCTGCACACTGCCGAAAAAATCCGCATCGCCCGCATCGGGGAGATACTGCGGATGGAGGCAAGCGGCAATTACACACATTTGTTTTTTGAAAACGGCGAACGAATTTTACTGACCAAGACGCTGAAAGAATTTGCCCAAATACTGGAGCCGTCGGGTTTTTTGCGGGTGCACCAGTCCCACCTCGTCAATATGGATTTTATCAAAGAATTTGTGAAAACGGACGGCGGGTATTTGGTGATGGTTGATGGGTCGAAGGTTGGCGTTTCTGTGAGGAAACGGGCGGCGGTCTTGGAGCGGCTTTCAGGTGTCTGACGCCTCGTAGGGCGTCCGACACCTCTTTCTGGGCAAAGGTGTCGGACGCCCTTCGAGGCGTCGGACACCTAACAGCAGGACATCCCCTTCAAATAAACCAATTTAACCAGATAGCCCTTTTCTGCTTCCGAAGATAGCAAGAGCAGGACGTAATATCCCTTGCCAAAAGAATTTTCCAAAACCAGATCTGGTTTTCCATCTTGGTCGAGGTCGCCGGCAAAGCGGAGATTAACGATGCCCATGGCTCCCCAATCAGCTACTTCGATACTATCATTTTTATAAATAACCTGCCGTTCGACGGCATCGGGCGAGCGTTTTTCCAAAATAAGTTGGTAGTTGTGGATGGTCGTTTTGTGCCAATCGTTGCCGGGGCTGGTTTCAGTTTCCACCACATTTCCAGTTGCAAAAATGGTGTATTTATCGTTGTTGAAATAAAAGCTGCGAATGCTGCCGGGGTACAAGGCTGATTTGTCATATGTAAAGTAATGGCCTTCCAAAACCGGCTTGTCGGTCGGTATGCCAGTGAAAAAATAGCTCGGATATTTCTCGCCTTCCAGTTTCACTTCCGGGTATGTGTAACTGTCCACGCCGTCGTCCCAAACCACGGTATCAATGGCCAGTTCCCGCAGGTCGAACTGCTGATAGCCGGAGTGCAGTTCATCGGCTGCAAACAGCCCGGAGAGAGGGGCTTCGACGTAGAGCGGCATGTTCATCTCCACATCCAAAAAGATGGAATAGGCGGAAGTTTTTTCCAAAAAACCATCGAAGAGATAGCCCTCTTTGCCCTCGTAACGGGCAATGACCCAAGTGCCCGAAATGCCCTCTACCCTATCCAGTTCTGAGTCAAAACCATAGCCGACCTGCACTTTTGCACCAAAGGGGATGATGGTCAATTTTGTGGAATCAAGGCTCGGCGCTGAGCGCAAACTCAGGCCGGAACGGGCGGTTACCTTTCGGATGGCAACGTGGGTGCAATCGCAGTTGAGCGTTTGGCCGGAGGCCGATGAAATGAAAAAAACGAGGGTGGATATTTGCAGGAAAAAAGTGATATTTTTCATGGTGGATTGTTTGTGGCCGCCCTCCCGCACCCCCAGCCCCTAAAGGGGAGCGCCCTCCCGCCATTAAATCCAAGACATGCCTTGAACTGTCGAAAAATAGCTCAAAGTTTTAGGTTTCGTGGCGGGAGGGCACTCCCCTTTAGGGGCTGGGGGTGCGGGAGGGCAGCTAAAGTTTAAAAAACATGAGCGGAGAATGCTGCCCCCACGGGGGCAACGAAGTCTCCAAACTAACGGGGTTTTCGGGTTTGTGAAAAAGGGTGTTTGCGCCGGGGTCTCAGTTATTTTCGTCGTTCATGTTTTGCTTCAGCAGGTTGCCGAACACATTGGCGTCGGTACCGGTTGGCACCACGGCGATGCCTACTTTGGACGCCAACTCCTTGTTGACCAGATAGTTGGCAAAAACTGGATTGTTCTGCACGACGGTAGCAAACTCGATTTGGTCGGCGAGTTTGGAGCGGCGGCTTTTTTGTGCTTTTTCGATTTCGAGGTTGTCGAGTTCGCTTTGGCGGGCCAGTTCGAGGTTTTTCAGGCCGGTCTTTTTTTCGAGTTCGGCTTTGGCGAGGAGGCGGTTTCGGTCGGCCTCGGCCTGTGCTTTTTTGCGGACAATCTGGGCTTGGGTTTCGGCTTTTGCAAGCTCGCTTCGGCGGCGGCTTTCCTCTGTCTTGGCATTTATATTGGCGAGCCGCCCTTCTGCTTCTGCTTTTACGATGTCCACTTTTGAACTGGCCTTGGCCTTTTCTTTTTCGGCTTCGGCGCGTTGCAGGGCAATCACTTTTTCCTGCTCGATGGCTTCCAATAATTGCCGTTGCAAGCCTACCTTTTCCATGGCACGCGTATAGCTCGCCGGAAATCCGATGTTGCTCACGATGACCTCTTTCATGGACATGCTCTCCTCGCCGAGGCCTTCTTCCAAAGCCTGTTTGACGGTGGCCAAAAAGGCTTCGCGCTGGCTGGAAAACACACTGTCAACAGATGCAAAAGAGTTGGCAACGGTAGCGCCCATTTCCATGGAGCGGGGGTAAAGCACCAAGTTGTTGAAAGTATCGGCAGTCTGGAACTGGTTGAAAAAAGTTTTGGGCTGAGTGATTGTCCAACGGAGAAAAACATCGAGGTCAAGTGGTACGCCGTCGCCCAAACGGAGGTCTTTTAATTTGACGTTGTAAACAATGTCGGGAGAGGCTTGCCGGACTTCCTGCTTTTGCGGCTGCTTCTGCTGTTGGCAACCGACGGACAAAAAAAGGAGGCATAAAACGGATTGAAAAAAAATAGTGGCTTTCATTGTTTGAAGATTTAAAGGTGGATAATTTTTGATGACGGGACAAAGTTGCGGGCAGCAATACAGGAAAGAAATGCCAATTGAGTAAGCGTTGAGCTTGGGCTATTATCCGTCGGAGAACGGAGTGTGAAGGAAGTGTTAAAGGAAAATTTGGAACAAGAAAAAGGAGTTGGTAGGATAGGAATTTTGAGGAGGTAGTCTTTTTGTTTCTATTTGTTCAGTAATAATTTTCAATATATTTTTTAGGTGCAGGGGCGCAGAAAAAATTTTCCTTGCCTGTGCCCCTTGCACCTGTTTTTGAATATTGGTTTTTAAATCAGGAATAAAAGCTGATTAGGGATTTAATATCGGCCTAAAAATATTGCAGCCGTAAACCTATATTTTTGTCAGCCAAACTGCACCTGTACTGCAATTACTTTTATCCCAGCTATATTATGAATAAATTCCAGCTATTCTTTTTTTTAAATCAATACCTATTTCTTATGAATACCAATATTTCCACCTCCTTTATTATTTGCTTTTTTAGTATCTTTTTAATGACGCAAGGTAAGTTTGGCTTTCAGCCTCCACTGTAATTTTTGACAGGACTACGAGCAGCGGCGCTCGTAGTCCTGTCAAAATATACAGTGAAGGTGGAACTCTTGACTTACCTTGCCTTATTAAAATGATACGGGAACGGGCTTTATTATATTATACTGCACCACTTTAGGTTTTGTGCATTTGCCCCCTCAGCCCCCAACCCCAGAAGGGGAGCACCTACCCTCGATGCACAAAACCTAAAGTGGTGCAGTATATATTGGAGCAAGATGGAAAGAGGTATGGCGGGAAGTTTTTTATTGGACGCTGATTTATTGGTTTTATATTTTTCAAATAAAAAAAGAGGCTGCTCTATGTATTGGTGCAGCCTTTTTTTTGTGAAATAAATATACGCACCTTACCATCCTGAAAACAACTGTTCAATACCCAAACATATTTCCCGCAAAGTCACGCTAAGGTTTCGCCAAGTCACGCAAAGCAAGGCGAGTACACGTATAACTTTGCGTGACTTTGCGGGAAATATGTTTGGGTATTGAACAGTTGTTTTTGAAATTTAAAAACAAGTAATTGTAAATGTACCGATTTAGTCAATGAATTCATTTTTAACTTCATCGAAAGCATATAATTTCAATGCCATTACGCTGCAATTTTTCCTTTTAACAAAAATATCATTTCGTCTAAATTATCAAATATCTTTTGCTTTCTTTCATCGCTGACATCCGGGCTTCTCAATATCTTTTCCATTTTATCACATTGTTCTTTATTAAAAGCGAGCAGTTCATCCAATGACAGCGAAAGCATATATTCTTTCAGCATGCTTAATTGCTTGACCCTGTTTTCTTCAGCAAAATACTTTTCAAGGAATTTTTTCCCGAATTTTCGGGACAGGCTATTTTTATTTTCCATAAAACAGTCCACTATCATTTTCAGTAATATTTCAAAAAATCAAAAAATCCTATTATTTTACACCAATTCAATCTCCTTCTTGTTCAATTCAATCTTCAACCTCACCTCCGCTCCCAATGCTTTAAATACTTTGATAATAGTGCCGATGGAAAAATTGCTGGTATTGTTTTCCAATTTAGAAACCTGCGCTTTTTGAACGCCTATTAATTTGCCCAGTTCGGCTTGGGTCAGGTTTCTTTTTTTTCTGGCTTCTTTTATTATATCGCCGATTAGGTCGAGTTTTAATTCTATTTCATAGGCATCACGGCGTGGAGTGCCGACCTTTCCGATGATTTCATCTTTTATCTCATCGAAAGTATATAATTCCAGTGCCATTACGCAGCAACTTTTGCTTTCATCAAAAATTCCATTTCTCCTAAACTATTGAATATTTTATTCTTCACATCTTCACTGACATCCGAACTTTTCAACGCCTTTTCTAAAAACTCAAATTGCTCTTTATTAAAAGCAAGCAGTTCATCCAATGACAGCGAAAGCATGTAATTTTTCATCATGCCCAATTGTTTTTTCCGATCTTTTTCCGCAAAATATTTTTTC
>DROJ01000386.1 GCA_011321935.1 Bacteroidota bacterium
AAATTAAAATGAAAAACCCCGCCGGAGGGGCTTTTGAGTGCCGGTGCAAGGGGGAGCAGATAAACCCGGGGAACGACTTTTTAATGAAAATTAAAATGAAAAACCCCGCCGGAGGAGCTTTTGAGTGCCGGAGCAAAGGGGAGCAGATAAACCCGGGGAACGACTTTTTAATGAAAATTAAAATGAAAATTAAAATAAAAATGAAAAACCCCGCCGGAGGGGCTTTTGAGTGCCGGAGCAAAGGGGAGCAAATAAACCCGGGGAACGACTTTTAAATGAAAATAAAAATTAAAATTAAAAACCCGGGCGGAGAGATGCTTGACGGCCGGTGCACAGGGGGGCAAATAAACGCGGGGAAATACTTTTTTAATGAAAATAGCCCGCCCCGAAACCTCGGGGAAAATGAAAAACACAACTCCGATGGAGAGGGGGAGTTGTGTTTTTTTTGGTAGCACAGCGTTCACGCTGTCCCGGTCTCCGGCCTTTAGGCCGGAGCATAACACACTGCCACCCAAACGGCGTAAACGCCGTTGGCCCAGACAGCCTAAAGGCTGTGCTACCAGTTCAATTATACCTCCGGGTAGTATCGAGGTAGGCCGCATGTCCCGGCTTCTGCATGATGCCAAAAAGCATCTCCTTCGCGCGGAAAAGCTGTGCTTTTACTGTACCGAGCGGGATCTGCAGTTCGTTGGCAATCTCCTCGTAGCTCAGCTCCTCGTAATAGCGCAGCTCGATCATGAGGCGGTACTTATGGGTGAGGTGGCTGATAGACCGCTTTACCATTTGCAGTTTCTGGTCGCGGATGACCTCTTCTTCCGGGTTGCGGGCAGAGGTTCGGATGCTTCCGGTAAAGTCCTTGTCGCCATAAGGCTCCATTGGCTGGTCAATGCTGAGGAAGTGCAGGCGCTTCTTGCGGATGTGGTCAATGCAGTTGTTCACTGCAATTTTGAAGAGCCAAGTGGAAAAAGCAAAATGGGGCGCATAGGTATTCAGTTTTTTGAACGCCTTCCCGAATGCCTCGAAGGTAAGGTCTTCGGCATCGTCCGGGTTGCGGACCATTTTTAGTAGGTGGTTGTAAACAGATGCCCGGTAGCGCTCCAGCAAACGGGCGTATGCCTTTTGTTCTCCGTTGATGGCCGCCTGCACGAGGAGGTAATCTTCGGACGCTTTGGGTGACAATCTGTGTTTCGTAGTGGTGGCAGTTGGCATTGTGGCAACCGCACTGTTGGTGTGTTTCGTAAGTGTTAATTCCATCTCTGGGTGTTACTACTGTTCATGAGAATAACCGGAGCGAAAGCAATGTAGAATAGTACCAGTAAAACATCTAGGGCAGGCACCCAGAACCGCAAATTTTCATGTTGCAGCCTTTTTAAGATAATGCTACTGAAAGCCATCACTACACACATCCTCACCGCATATCCCAATAGAGCAAATATTATGCTAAAGTTTAATATGACAATCAAAGCCCCCAAAAAATAGTGTAGATAATGACTCACAGCAAGTGCAGATAGTAGAATCTTATGTTGTAGTTTATATTTTTTCCCGGTCGAAAAATGCCTTGTCTTTTGCCTAAAATAGGCCCGCCAAGTAGTGTTGGGCTTTGAAAAAACAAAAGTCCGCGGGTCAAGCTGGATGGCCGTGTTTTTCCCCGTGGCCACTTCGTTGACAAAAAGGTCGTCGTCGCCAGATGCGATGTCTTCGTGCTTTTTGAAACCCTCGGCTGCAAAATACAGCTCTTTCCGGTAGGCCAGGTTTCTGCCGACGCCCATGTAGGGCACTCCGGCCAGTGCAAAAGACAGGTATTGCAGCGCCGTGTAAACGGCCTCGAAGCGGATGAATTTGTTCAAAAAACCCGGCGCCTCCATATAAGGCGAAAAGCCCAAAACGATGTCCGTGTCCCCGCCGATTTTTTCCATCATCCCTCCCAACCAATCTTCGCTTACCGGTACGCAGTCCGCATCTGTCAAAACCAAAATGTCAGTTTCCGCTTCGCTGATCCCTTTTGCAAGGGCATGTTTCTTTCCAGTTCGCCGATCATTGCATTCAACAATCTTTAAATGTTTAAAGCGATGTTGCAAAGATGATAATATATTTAAACTTTTATCACATGAATTGTGGGAGACGACCATTACGGTAAAGGAACGGTAGTTTTGATTTAGGAAACGGTCGAGGTGAGCCTCCAGATTGGCCGCTTCATTGTGCGCACAGATGATGACGGTGGACGGCGGACGGCGGACGGCGGACGGGTTATGGCCTTTGGCATTTTCGTTTTTACCACCTTTTGCCTGCTCGTCCCCACCTCTCCATCCCCCAGACTTGCTCCCTATAAAACGGAAACCAAAGCCAGCGAACGGAAATACTGCTCTCAAACTCTCAAACTCTCCCCCTCTCAAACTCTCCTTATAAAAAGCAAGTCTGGAAAAAAAATACAGCCAGAAGAACAACTGGACGGCAGTAGCAGCGAGGAAAGAATATAAGATGATCTGTTCGAGCATGGTTCGTTCGGTTGTCCTTTTTTCTACCTCAAAGAGCCTGCTAAGCGGTTGCAAAAAATCTTTAAAAGGGAAAATGCAAAGAGTTCTTAATTTACAAAACTATCAAAATAATCCGTTGCATTCACAGCTCTGGTCCAATGTTCCAGATTGGTGCTTTTTAAAGGGAAGGACAGTTGCCGAAATGTACATGGTGTCGGGCATTCCAAAAAAACAATGGGCAAGTTTTTACCTCTATATTGTAACAAACCCTTCCCGAAAAAATGGATATTCTAAAATTCTATCAGATATTTGCACTGTTCCGTTATTCAGGTTATTTCATTGCTACCATATTGGAATTATTTGAACGAACGCTCATCTTCATCATCATTTAATTCAATTAAAATGAACAAAACATTATTTTTATCAACTTTTCTTAGTTTCATCTTTCTCATTTTTCAGGCCGACCTCAATGGACAGACAAAGATGAAAGAAAACCAATCAAAAGGGCTTATTCTCGTTAAAGGGAAAAAAACAGATGATGGTATCATTGAACTTGCAAGCCTGTCCAATCCCTGGGAAAACCAGCGCAAAGTCAAGTACATCAAAGAGAAGACCTTTAACAAAGGAAAGGTCAAAAAAAAGGATTGGGAAAAGTACAAGCCCAAAGACATCGATGGCTACCAATTTGGCGACCGGGTCTTTGTGGTCGAAAAATACACCCCGGTCGGTACGGCCCTGCAGTCCACCAACGTGAACAAGTTGACAACGGCCACTGCACTCGCTGGTTCGTTGAGCAAAAACAAGCATTTTATGGAACTCGTCCTAGATGGCGAAATAAAGGTCTATCGCTTCTATAATTACCCGCCCGAAGCATCTGCACAGGTAGGCAACGACCAGATCGGGGCTTATGCTGAAATGGTCGAAAACATCCGCACTTATTACGAAGTGTTGATAAAGGTCGGCAAAAAAGGCAAAGTCCAGAATTTCAAAAAAGTCAAAATCGAAGAACTTTTGGCAGGTTGCGAGGAAGTGAAAACCAAATACCTGAATGGCGAGTATGCTCTAAAAAAGAATGCCATGAACCAGTTGCTGAAAGTCGGTGGCGGCGGGTACGAACTGGAAAAATCCGTGGTTGAAATGATCAGGGATTATAATAATTGCAAGAAATAGGAAATGATAAAATTGGAACAAAAATCCTTTTCATAAAAAATAAGTGCCGCGGGTTCATTGATCGTTATTTAAGGTTACCCGATTAATTGGCCCGTGGCACTGAACTGTAGCTACTCAAAATATCTTTTCGCAACTGAACCACCGCCTCCACTTCTTTTTTGTTCCGCTTCGCTAAATGGCAGATCCGGCGGGCCTCTAAAAACAGTTTCCATTTTTTGATAAACCACTCGGCTGCAAGGCCTGCCGGAAAAAACACCAATATATAAGCTGCCGCAACTACCGTATTTTTCGAAAAAAAATAAACAAGCCATGTTTGTAAAACAATAAAAAGAAGATATGCCACGATGCCCACCAAAGGCTTAAAAGTAGGTGCCCACACAGGGTCGTCATATAGCCTCCGGCAAATTTGATGGGTGGACATAAGCGGCAAAAAGTGGCTCAAATAACCGAGCAAAAAAAATGGAAAAGCAACAACCACCGTCAAAATAAACGCAGGCCAGTTTTGTTTGAAACCCGCATGCTGCATTTTCACAAAAGCCTCGTCGCTCACCCGCAGCTTTTTTATTTTATTAAAATAAGCAGTTGTGAGTGCCTTAAGGTTGGAATACTTTTCCGGCTGCCCTTTCCTCCAGTTTTGTATTTCACGTAAAATATCTTTTGCCCGCTGATAGTGTTCAAAAAGCGGCATCGGATTGTCGTTTTGCAAAATAATTTCCGCTTTTGCCAGCAGCTTGTCCTCCTCCTCGTCGGCAGTGGCAAGCAGCACGTCCAGCAGGTGCTGCCTGATGCGGGCAGTCAGTTTCCGCACTGCGCCTATTTTATCGGCTTCCCAATCATTTTTAAAACTGGCCACTTTTACCGGCTCACCGAAGATGGTCAACAGCTCACTCCTGAATTCACTTGGGTTGCTGTAATTCAGCCCGACGGGCAATATTTCCAAACCTAAATTAAAGCCGTTTGCCTGCTCGGTGTTCAGTGCGATGCGGGCAGGGCCAGTTTTCAGTTTGTGGAGTTGGCGCCCCTCAAAACTGCCGCCTTCGGGCGCCATGTAAAGGCAGCCGCCCCGTGTCAGGTGTTCCGTTGCGAGGCGGAAACTGTTTTTGTTGTTGAGCGGCCTGCCGCCCGTATCAACGTAGCGCTCCACTTTTATGCAATAAAAATTGGTAAAAAACCAATCGGAAAAAGGCGTTTTGAACAAGCTGGCATTCGCCAAAAAATGGATCCGCCGCCGCATGTGTACCACTGTGTTCAGGGGGTCCATCAAAGTTCCGGGGTGGTTGGAAACGATGATGCAAGGGCCACCGTGCTGCACTTTCCCGCCGTTGACGGTTGCCCGTTTTGCATAATACACCCACCTGACCAACCGGACAAGCAATTTAACAGACTCATAAAATAGGATGCGGAACAGCTTCACTGCTTTGAATTGAGAAGTCTTTTTTTTTAGGTTTGCGCACAAAGGTAACGGCTTCGTCAAACACTGGCAGGGCTGCTGCGTTTTTGTGGTAGCACAGCGTTTCCCGAAGGGACTCCTGTGGAGCAGGCTGTCCCGGTCCCCGGCGTTTACGCCGGAGCCAGACGAGCAGCGTAAACGCTGCTGGCCGGGACAGCCTGCTCCACAGGAGTCCCTTCGGGAAACGCTGTGCTACCAATATAAAGGCGGGAATAAATTCCCGCTCTCCCAGAAGGGCACGAAGACAATGTTTAAATAAATTTATATATTTTAAATTCAAAACCATGAAATCCATTTTCCGTTTTTTATTCTGGGCACTCATCCTCGGCATCGGTTTTTTTGCAGGTACAGCTTGGCAGAGCAAAACCACCCCGCCCAACACTGCCCCGCAGGTAGCTGCCGATGCCGACGGCAAGGGCCAACCGGCCACTTCTGAAAAAGAAAAACCGGCCTCCGCATACAATGCCCCGCCCATGCCCCCCGCCCTCAACGTGCAGGAAAAAGCCGTCATCCGGCTGTTTGAAAGCGCAACGCCGTCGGTGGCCTACATCACCACTTCCCGCTTCCGGCAGGACTATTGGAGCCGCAACGTGATGGAGATTCCGCAGGGCAGCGGCTCTGGTTTTGTGTGGAGCAAGGAGGGCTACGTCATCACCAATTTCCATGTGATAAAAGGCGCCGACAAGGCCAAGGTCACCCTCTCCGACCAGTCCACTTGGGATGCGACACTGGTGGGCGCCGCCCCCGAAAAAGACCTCGCCGTACTGAAAATAGATGCCCCCCGCAGGGCATTGAAGCCCATCCCCGTCGGCCAGTCCTACAACCTGCTCGTCGGCCAGTCGGTCTATGCCATCGGCAACCCTTTCGGCCTCGACCAGACCCTCACCACGGGCATCATCAGCGCACTGGGCAGGGAAATACAATCAGTCAGCGGCACGCCCATCCGCGATGTGATACAGACCGACGCGGCCATCAACCCGGGCAACTCCGGCGGCCCGCTGCTCAATTCTTCCGGCCAGTTGATCGGCGTCAACACGGCCATTTACAGCCCTTCCGGCGCATCGGCGGGCATCGGTTTTTCCATCCCCGTGGACGTGGTAAGCTGGGTAGTGCCCGAACTCATCGAGCATGGCCGCATCATGCGGCCCTCGCTCGGCATCGAGATCGCTACCGCTAAAACCACCGAACGGCTGGGGCTGAACGGCGCCCTCATCATCGAAATAATAAAGGGCGGCGCCGCCGAAAAGGCCGGCCTGCAACCGACCTACCGCGACCGCACCGGCCACATCCGCCTCGGCGATACCATCGTGGCCATCAACGACGACGAAGTGAAAGTTGGGGGCGACCTGATCTTGATCTTGGAAAAATATAAGCCGGGGGACAGGGTGAAGGTAAAAGTGCTGCGCAACGACGAGGAGGTGGATGTGGAACTGGTGCTGGACGAGGCGAGGTGAGGGAAAGTATTTGTAAAGTGAAAATAGCGGGCAATGTGCAAGACTGGGTTCGGGGCTTAGGGGATAGGTTGTAGTTTTGGGTTTATCTATTCTTGCCGATAGTGGTTATCGTTTTAATTTTGCGGTAAAAATTGATTGCAAGGTTAACTTATGTTAGCTTTGCGGCATGAATACTAACAGTCTTCTTGCAGCACTCAAAAAAATCGTCCAAATTTTCGAGGGAGAAGAAATACCGTACATGGTAGTCGGAGGCTTTGCTTTAAGCTATTACAATAGGGCAAGGACAACCAATGACATTGACATCAATATTCAAGTTTATCCAAATCAGATCGAAAAAATCGTACAACATTTCCCGGAGTGGATGCCCTCCATTGACACCTTTAGGGACAATGCAGAAAAAGGCATTGTTTTCAATATTTTTGATTTTGACTCTGGCGTGAAGTACGACTTTATGGTTTATAAAGACAGTGACTATAATTGGACTGCTTTTGAAAGAAGAAAGGCAGTTGATTATATGGGCGTAAAATGTATGATAGCATCTGCGGAGGATTTGGTTATATCTAAATTGATCTGGTACAATATTTCAAAAAGCGAAAAACAATGGGGCGACCTGAATTTTCTAATGACCTTGCCCGACCTCGATATGCAATACCTTCAACTTTGGGCAATTAAATTATTTATCAAACGACATGGATTATTTTGAAACAATTAATTCTTCGAAAGAAGCGGAAATAGCATACGCCAACTGGTATTATAAACTGCCGGATGAGCGGAAAGCTAAATTGTTCGGCGACCTGTTCCAGTTCGGTTTGGACATGGTGAGGTACAACGCAAAAAAAGAAAACCCTTTTATCACGGAGGCTGGCCAAATGGAGAAATATGTTCAATATAACTTAAAAGATGAATTTCCAGCGGAGTCGTTTGAATTGATTAAGAACGTACTCGCCGGCCGCTCCGAAAAAGAATGGAAACAACGCTTCCGCAAGATGAAAAAACAGCTCGGCTGGACTTATGACGAAATGGCCAGGTATATCGGTGCGGAAAGCGGCAACTCTTTGAAGGCTTCGGTTTCCCGGAAGCTGCCTGCCTTTGCGAAATTGGCGGTCTGTGTGTTCGAGGCTTTGGCGGAGGGAAAAAGTACGGAAGGGGATGGGTGAGGTTTTGTTTGTTTTATGTACGACCCTGAATGGCGGCCTTTTCGTTTTCCCCGACAAGGCTGCTTCAAAACGGAAAACGGCTTTCTTTTTAGGATATTAAGGATGCCTGTCCGGGTTTATTTTTTGCATCACTTTTTCTTTCTTTTTTACCAGTTCCTGCATGCCGTAGTGTTCGATGGCCTTTTGCTTGAGGGGGTTGGTGCTCCACTCTTCCCACTCGCAGGTGTATGGGTTGTAGCCGCACTTGAGGGGCTTGGAGTATATATCTTCCGGGGCTTCTATATAGGCACGGCAGTCGGTGCAGATATAGCGGAACTCTCTCCCGATAGCTATCGGGATGCACACTTCTATTTGGTCTTTGGTGATGTTCCAGTATTTTTTGAAGTTGGGGTATTCGAATATTTTCTTGACTATATTTAATTGTAAACTATGAGAGCATGTTGGGAAATTTACTTTTCAAGTAGGTTTGCCAATGTTCTCTCAATTAAAGGATTACTTGGTCTAGGCGCATTTATATCTATTATCTTTCCTCCTTTATCAATAAGCAGGAATCTCGGAATGCTGTTTATTTTATAATCATGAGTGATCGTTGATTTCCAAGCATTATCCGCTATCAATTGTATTCCTTTCATTTTTTTTCCAAGCACCATTCTTTTCCATTTGTTTTTATCTTTATCTATTGAAACGCCTACAAATATTATATTGTTATTATCAGAATAATTATCAATAATTCGCTCAAAGTCGCTCCTTTCTGCTAAACAAGGTACACACCAAGTTGCCCAAACATCAATGTACACATACTTCCCCTTAAAATCTTTTAAAGAATAATAAACACTATCAATGTCATGGTAAGAAAATTCAGGGGCAATAGCCCCTTTGGCTATTACAACATGTTTTTCATATAATTTTTCTAATACATTCGAATACCTGACATCAGTATTGTTTTTCATAAAACCATCGTATTATACATCGACGGCTTCGGATGATTTTGATACAAACAAGCTGTACAATGCAGCAAATTTTGAATAGGTGATTACCTCTTTGTTTTTTAACATGTCGTTTATAGCCTTGATCTTAAAAGCGATATAACCTTTTTTATTCTTGCCATATGAAGTATAGATCATTAACTCTTTTGCCTTTTGAGCTATTTTATAATTTAAATAATCACAATAAACAACATGATCTAATAACTCAGGATTCTCTATATTAACGGAGTTCATTTTATTTTTGAAATTTATGCTTTCCTTATAGGACGGGTGGGCAAAATTAGCTTTGTACGTTTTAGGGTAATAATTAATGTAAAAAGCACAAACATACCGAATGTAATTTTTTATATATTTTTCAAAAACTGGGTCGCAATTTTTATTTTTTATTTTATAACTTCCCCAAAGGCCTGATGCGATTGATTTTAGTGAATCAACCTTGTTTAATAACGATGATTCAGGACAATTATAGAATGGCAACTGATCACCAGTGTCATATTTGAATAGGTTTCTCATTTTTATCAAGAATTCATTTTCATTTTTGCTGTCACCTATATATGTGATGCTGTTTAAAGAATTTATCAAATCCACCAAATCAAAATTCATTTCAATTTTGTCCCCGGGTCTTGCAAAGACCTCCCATTCTTGATAGCGTTTCAAATAAAATCTTATGAGAACAGGGTGACTGCTACTAAAAGTTATTTTAAAGCCATTGTCTTTTATCTCCACTTCTTTAACTCCTGTTCTTTGTTTAAAAGACAAATCACCAGAATTGACACCACCTGTCAACTTACCGGATATTGTTATGGTTTCAGTTTTCACAGAAGCTGCTGTGCAACTCGACAATGCGATCAATAAGACCACAAGTTTCGATACATGTATAAAATTACGCATGATTATAAAAATTTGAAAAATCATAGGCAAGATATAAAAATCTGAACAATGATGCGCAACCAAGCCAATATTGACAATATTGATTCAAACCGTCATCAAAACATCAAAACTTATTTTTACCTAAGTGAGAAATAAAAATCAAAATGACAATTAAAATTAAAAACGTCATTGACAATCAATGAGTTAGAATTTTAATTGTCTATTTTATTTTTCCGCTTTCACTAAACATAAATCACTTCATAATGTATAGTTTTTTAAGTTTCTTGGGGTTTACGAAATAGGCAGGCATAAGTTTTCCTTCCCAAATCAGTGCTGGTGAAAAACCGATACTGTTTATTTTACAAAAATCACTAAATTCTTTAATTGACGGGGATTGACCCAATCCATCGTCTTCGCAATGATATTTATCGTCCCATAAAACCTTATCATCCATGTCATACCATTCAGCCAAAGCTTTAATGCCAAGCTCTGGATCACGGTTATAAAGTGTAAGCATTTTTTTCAAAATCGGGAGGGACGAATCATCTGAACCTGTTAAAAAAATAATGTTGATTGCTTTGTTCAATTCTTTGTTGACAACCATTTTATATATGGCTTTAAACAGGCCAGAACACTTTACGCAGGTCAAACTCAGAATCAACGACAAGTCATTTTTTGTACTATTTCCAATAACAAATATTTTTGGAACTGCACCCGTAATCTCTTTGGAATTATTCAATAAAATTTTTTGGACAGCTTCTTTTTCTTCAAAAAAATTGAGCGCACTTTCAACGTCCTTATAACTTAATACCATTTTAAAGTAACCTTTAAGTTTAAACCAAACAATACCAATAAAAATATAAATAGCTACATATTTCAGAAGGTCAAATACAACAAGGCGAGAAAAACTAATATTGTAGGCAACTAAAATCATCTCAACAATTAAAACTAC
>DROJ01000387.1 GCA_011321935.1 Bacteroidota bacterium
CCAGTCCAATCAGTTCAACCTGTGTTCAATCCTGTTTGGCATGTGTTTTTTAACAAAAAAGACTGTTTTATGTTTTTTCCGTATTCTCTTGTCAATGCCAAAGTCGGCATAATTTAAGACTATCAAAAGTAAGACATCTGCTACAACTTCAATGTGCTTTCAAAAGCATAAATTTGCCCGCAAATCCAATATTTATAGAAATTGCACTTTTACTCCATATCACCGTTTCTGACAAAATCAAATCATTAAAATGACCCAACAATTTTTCACAGAGGAGCATGAGATGTTCCGGCAAGGTTTCCGGGATTTTTTGAAAAAAGAAGTTGTCCCCTTTATTGACAAATGGGAAAAAGAAGGCGCGGTCGAGCGTTTTATTTGGAAAAAATTTGGCGACATGGGCTACTTCGGCATCAACTACCCCGAGGCCTACGGCGGACTCGGTTTGGACCTCTTCTACACAGTCATTTTTCTCGAAGAACTGCAGCGCATCAATTCCGGTGGATTTGCCGCTACCATGTGGGCACATACCTACCTCGCCATGACCCACCTCAACAAAGAAGGCTCGCACGAAATAAAAGAAAAATACCTCGCACCCAGCATCTCCGGCGACAAGATCGGCTGCCTCTGCATCACCGAGCCATCAGGCGGATCGGACGTGGCAGGCATGAGGACTACCGCAGTCAGACAGGGCGACCACTTTGTTATCAACGGCTCTAAAACCTTCATTACCAACGGAATATACAGTGACTACCTCGTCGTATCGGCCAAGACAGAACCCGAAATGGGGCACAAAGGGATCAGCATGTTCGTCGTGGACAGGGATACGCCCGGCATACATTCCACTAAATTGGACAAGCTCGGATGGCGCGCTTCCGATACCGCCGAAATTGCTTTTGACGACGTAAAAATACCCGCCGCCAACCTGATGGGCGAAAAAGGAAAAGGCTTCGGCTACCTCATGCAGCACCTTTCTCTGGAGCGGCTCACCATGGCCATCAACGCCCATGCCCGCTCTGAATTTGCCCTCGAATACACGCTGCAGTACATGTCGGAAAGGACTGCTTTCGGCAAAACGCTCGACCGCTTTCAGGTGCTCCGCCACAAAGTGGCCGAAATGGCCAGCCAGATCGAAGTCAACAAAACGTTCAATTATGTGACCGTTGACCGCTTGAACAAAGGTGCCTATGTGGTGAAAGAAGCAAGCATGGCCAAGATGCTTTCAACAAAAATGGCCGACGAAGTGGCCTATCAATGCCTGCAAATGCTGGGCGGATACGGTTACATGGAAACCTACCCCCTGGCCCGTATTTTCAGGGACAGCAGGCTCGGGCCTATCGGCGGCGGCACTTCTGAAATATTGGCCGAAATCATTGCCAAAATGGTGATTGATAAAAAGACATATCAGCGGGCAGCGGAGTAAGGGTTGGAGCAAAGACACTCCTCCCGAACTATTTCAGGATTGAAACTTGGAATGTCCAATCACTCAAAATCCTCGTCATCGCCCAAAGCCAACTTCGCCCCCGCCAGTTCGCTCAGCGCATGTTGGTCATTGTTTCGGCGGGCGGCCTCCATTCCTGTTTTATAAGTGGCAAATGCCGTTGCTGGCTGTCCCAATTTTTCCTGCAATTTTCCCAAATGGTAATAGGCACCCACGTAATCGGGGTCAACCTCGACGAGGTGGGCGTAGTGCCGCAGCGACTTTTCCAAATCGCCCATGCTTTCATATTCTTTGGCGAGGGCAAAAAGGAGGAAGGTGTCGTCGGGCGATGCGGCGAGGAAGTCCAATAAACGTTCGAGACGGGAAGGTGGTTTTTGCATAGTTTTTTTATGGCTGTTTGCAATTTGCATTTGGCCAACTGCCAATTGCTATTTTACATCTTTCATCGAAAGCTGGACCCGTTTCCGTTGCAGGTCAACATCAACAACTTTCACCTGCACCTCTTGGTTCAAACTCACCACATCAGCCGGGTTTTTCACAAATTTATTGGCCAATTGCGAAATGTGGACCAGGCCGTCCTGCTTCACGCCAATGTCAACAAAAGCACCAAAATTGGTCACGTTGGTAACGATGCCGGGCAGTACCATTCCGATGCTCAAATCCTCCAATTTCCTGACATTTCCAAAATTAAAAGCCTTGGCTTCGCCCCGCGGGTCGAGGCCCGGTTTGGCCAGTTCTTTCATGATGTCGCGCAAGGTGGGCAGGCCCACATTTTCGGAAACATAATCTTTCAAATTTATTTGCTTCCGCAAATCTTGGCGCTCGATCAGGTCTTTGATTTTCACGCCCGCCTCTTTGGCCATCTGCTCCACGAGGGCATAGCGTTCGGGGTGTACGGCAGTGTTGTCGAGGGGATGCTTGCCGTCCCTGATGCGCAAAAAACCAGCGCATTGTTCAAATGCCTTGTCGCCCATGCGGGCAACTTTTTTTAAATGTTTCCTCGATTTGAATTCGCCATTTTCCGAACGGTAATCAACGATGTTTTTGGCCAATGTGGGCCCAAGACCAGAGACATAAGTGAGCAGGTGTTTGCTCGCAGTGTTCAAATTAATGCCCACCGAGTTCACGCAACTTTCCACTGTCCGGTCGAGGCTTTCTTTGAGTTTAGTTTGGTTCACGTCGTGCTGATATTGACCGACGCCGATGCTTTTGGCATCTATTTTTACCAGTTCCGCCAACGGGTCCATCAACCGCCTGCCGATGGAAACGCTGCCCCGGACGGTCACGTCGTGATCGGGAAATTCCTCCCTCGCCACTGCACTCGCCGAGTAGATCGAAGCCCCTGCCTCGTTGACCTGAAAAACCTGCACCGGCCGGTCGAATTTTATTTTCCGGCAAAGGTCAACGGTCTCCCTGCCTGCCGTCCCGTTGCCGATTGCAATGGCCTCGATTTTATATTTTCTGACCAGATCACTGATTTTACTTTCCGCCTCGAAAGAGCGGGATTGAGGTGGGTGCGGGTAAATGACCGAGTCGTTGAGCAAGTCGCCGCTTTCGTTCAAAGCGACCACTTTGCAGCCCGTCCGAAAGCCGGGGTCAATGGCCAAAATCCGCTTTTCGCCGAGCGGCGGGGCGAGCAATAATTGCCGCAGGTTTTCCACAAAAACCTGGATGGCCTCGATGTCTGCTTTTTCCTTTGCCGCCTTCCTGAATTCCGTTTCGATACTTGGCTCCAGCAGGCGGTCGTAGCTGTCGTGCAGCGCCTCCTTCACTTGGCTTGTTGCGTCTCCCCTACCCTTCAAGTAATAGTCTTCCAATCGGTACAGAACTTCCTCTTCGTCAGGGGCTACCGAAATTCTCAAAAAGCCTTCGTCCTCCCCCCTGAACATGGCAAGCAGGCGGTGGGAAGGGCATCTTTTCAGTGGCTCCGAATATTTGAAATAGTCCCTGTACTTGGCCGCTTCCTCCTCTTTTCCGCGCGCTACTTTGGACATGATCTCTGCCCCTTTTTTAAATGCAAAACGGACTTTTTGGCGGGCCATTTCATCTTCGTTTATCAGCTCCGCAATGATGTCCCGTGCCCCTTTCAAAGCCTCCTCCACATCGGCCACCTCGTCGGTCAAAAACTCGGCTGCTTTGGCTTCCACATTTTGGTTATTTTGTTCAAAAATAAAAAGCGCAAGCGGCTCTAAGCCCTTGTCCCTTGCCATGGAAGCGCGGGTTTTTCGTTTGGGTTTGTACGGCAGGTAAATGTCTTCCAACTTGACCGGGTCCCAGCAAGTTTCGATTCTTTCCCGCAGCTCATCGGTCAATTTTCCTTGCTCCTCGATGGTCTTTAAAATGGTCTCTTTCCGCTTTTCGAGTTCTTTGAATTTTTTGAGTTCCGAAGAAATGTCGCCGATTTGGACTTCATCCAACGAGCCGGTTACTTCTTTCCGGTAGCGGGAAATAAAAGGAATGGTTGCCCCTTCTTCGAGCAGGCCAATGGTGCTTTCAACTTTTCTGGATGGAATGTTTAGCCGTTCGGCAATGCGGTGGGCGTGTGTTATCATAGTTGTTGATGGAAGATTGATAATGAATGAGGGGCATTCAATACCTTAAAGCAAACCTTCTCGCCCTTGTCATTCGCCGAAGGCGAACCTGTTCACGTAAAAAGTGAAGCCATATACAACAGCACTTTTAACGTGAACAGGTTCGCCTTCGGCGAATGACAAGGGCGAGAAGACAATATTTAAATTTATTCGTTTGTAAAGCAGGTTATTACACTGGTTTACAAAAACTCATTCACGTCTGTATATTTCAAATTAAACGTTTCGGCGACAGCCTTGTAAACCACTTTTCCGTTGATGATATTCAGCCCTTTTTTCAGTGGCTCGCTTTCACGGCAAGCCTGTTTCCAACCTTTGTTGGCGAGTTGGATGGCATAGGGCAAGGTCGCATTCGCTAAAGCAACGGTCGAGGTATAAGGCACGGCGCCGGGCATATTGGCCACGGAGTAATGCACCACCCCATCAATGGTATAGATCGGTTTTTTATGCGTGGTCGGCTTGGTCGTTTCAAAGCATCCGCCCTGATCTACGGCCACATCCACCATGACCGTTCCGGGGCGCATCAGCTTCAACATATCGCGGGTTATGAGCCTCGGTGCTTTCGCTCCCGGTATCAAAACCGCACCAACAATCAGGTCACTTTTAACGATCAATTCCCTGATATTCAGCTCATTGGAGAACATTGTCGTAACGTTTGCTGGCATTATATCGGCAAGGTGGCGAAGACGGTCCAAGTTGATGTCCATAATGGTAACGCGCGCACCGAGGCCCGCCGCCATTTTTGCGGCCTGCATCCCAACGATGCCTCCCCCCAATACCAAAACGTGGGCAGGTTTGACACCCGGCACTCCCCCCAAAAGGATGCCCCTTCCGCCCATCGGTTTCTCTAAATATTTTGCTCCCTCTTGCGTCGCCATCCTTCCGGCCACTTCCGACATCGGCACCAAAAGCGGCAACGAGCGGTCTGCCAACTGAACGGTTTCATAAGCGAGGCAAACAGATTTGTTTTTTATCATCGCAGTAGTCAGCGGCTTATAAGAAGCAAAGTGGAAATAGGTGAAGACCAATTGGTTCTCCCGGATGAGCTTGTACTCGCTTTTGATCGGTTCTTTCACCTTCATTATCATCTCTGCCTTTTTATAGCAATCTGCTGCGGTGGCGAGCATTTTGACACCGACAGCTTTATAAGAGGCATCGGAAAAACCGCTGTTTTCCCCGGCTGATTTTTGCACATAAACTTTGTGCCCCCTTTTGGTCAGTTCCAATGCGCCTGCAGGGGTCAGGGCGACCCTGTTTTCGTTTGTCTTTATTTCTTTTGGTACGGCTATTATCATGGTTAGGAAGTTTTGAGAGTTTGAAAGTTTGAGAGGATGAGAGTTTGAGAGTTTGAGAGTTTGAGAGGATGAGAGTTTGAGAGCAGTATAGAGAAGGGACTCTTAATTTCTCTGCTCCGATAATTAAAAGTCCCTTCTCTATACTGCTCTCAAACTCTCAAACTCTCAAACTCTCAAACTCTCATCCTCTCAAACTCTCAAAACTGATTGAGGCCGCAAATATAGCAGGCGGATGGATTTTGCCGCATAGGGCAGGCATTTTTTTTGAGCGAAATAGAAACTGCTTGTTTAGGACGCACAAGAGGTGATGCCCCGAAGTGAATTCGGGACAGGCTCTTTGGGCGAGGAGTGAGGGAGGAAAGGCGTTGCCTCTGGTATTGGAGTCAAAGTTAGAGGCAACGCCTTTCTTCCCTCGCTCCCCGCCCAAAGAGCCTGTCCCGAATTCACTTCGGGGCATCACCTCATGCAAAAAAGGAGAGGTAGGGACAAAAAAAAAAGCCCGAGGGTTAACTCGGGCGAAAAAAACGAATCTTACAATTCTTTAACCAAAACTTACACATTAAGAAGTATTGCAATGTCTGTGCCAAGAATTAAAATTATTTTTAATTTATTAAAATTTTTCCTGTGTAACTGGGTATCAAATTTAGCTCGTTGGCTTGCTCAAACAGCCTGTAAATAGCTGATTCTCCTGACTTTCCGAGGTTTACAGTAAAATCATTTACATATAAATTAATATGCTCATACATTATTTTGCTGTCCATCTCCTGCGCATATTTTTTTACAAAATTTTCAGAAGCGGTTGGAGTGGTAAGCGCAAACCTCACGCTGTTCTCCATTATTCGATTGATTTTTTGCTGGATTTCGCTGGGCAGACTCCTTTTTACTACGATGCCACCTAATGGTATGGGCAACTTTGTGGTTCTTTCCCAGTACTCGCCGAGGTCGATTATTTTCTGCAAACCCTTTTCTTGGTAGGTGAACCTGTTTTCGTGGATGATGAGGCCTGCATCTGCCCTGCCCTCCAAAACGGCATTTTCGATTTCAGAAAAAAGCATTTCTATTTTATTGGTCGCTTTTGGGAAAGCAAGGCTCAAAAGAAAATTAGCGGTGGTGTATTTGCCGGGAATGGCAATTTTGCAATTTTTGACCTCCTCTTTTGAAATGTTTTTTTTAGAAATAAGCAGCGGGCCGCAGTTTTTGCCCAATGCACTGCCTGCAGTCAGCAGCACATATTTTTCGATCAAATGGGCAAATGCGTGGTAGCTGAGTTTGGTGATGTCGAGTTCTCCGGCAAATGCCTTTTTGTTCAACTCTTCCACGTCGGCCATAACGACCTCAAACTCAAGCCCTTCGGTATCTATCTTTCCGTGTATCATGGCGTCGAAGATGAAGGTGTCGTTGGGGCAGGGGGAAAATCCGAGGCTTAATTTCATAGTTTTGTGGCTTGTACGGTTTATCGGTTCAAAGGTTTATTGGTTTAACGGGGTGTTCCCGGCCTTTAAACCGATAAACCTTAAACCGGTAAACCGCCTATTTTTAAAATGCTAAAAATAATCCACGAAGATAATCATCTCATCGCAGTCAACAAGCCTTCCGGCCTTTTGGTGCAGGGCGACATAACGGGCGACCGGACGGCGGCCTATTATGTGAAACGCTACATCAAGGACCGCTACAACAAACCCGGCGATGTTTTTTTGGGCATCATCCACCGCATTGACCGACCCGCAAGCGGGGTGACTTTGTTTGCCAGGACGAGCAAGGGCCTGGAAAGGATGAACCGCCTGTTTGCGGAGCGAAAAATAAAAAAAACTTATTTGGCCATTACGGGCGAACGGCCCAATCCTTTTGAAGGCCACCTCGAACATTTTATTTTAAAAAACAAAGAAAAAAACGTCGTCAAGGTTTTTGATTTTAAAAGTAGCCGGGCAAAAAAAGCGAAAAAAGCCATCCTCGATTATGAAATGATCGGCGAAATAGGCGACAATTATTTGACAGAAGTAAAACTGCATACGGGCCGCCCGCACCAGATCAGGGCGCAGCTTGCAAGGATCGGCTGCCCGATAAAAGGCGATGTGAAATATGGGTTTGCCAAGCCGTACCAAGATGGGTCTATCTGCCTCCACGCGCGCAGCCTCTCCTTTGTCCATCCAGTAAAAAAAGAGCCGGTGATGATAGTGGCCGACCCGCCCGAAAGCCAGATTTGGCAGTTGTTTTCGGAGGTTTGGGAAGGCAGGGACATCTCTTAGGGCTTCGCCCAAAGTTGATATATGCCGCCCTTTCAGGGCTTTCAATACTTCCCCGATTTCCCGAAAAAAAAATCCCGCACCGGAGCGCAGGATTTATGAAGAAGAGAAATAAAGGTTAGTATTTGGTTAGAGGTTCGATTCGTAATTAGTGGACTATTTATTTTTTGGTAAATACCACATTATCAAGGATTTGGCGAACTAATGGTAGCACAGCGTTTACGCTGTCCCGGTCACAGACGTTTACGTCTGTGCATAAATAAAACGACGTAAACGTCGTTTACCAGGACAGCGTGAACGCTGTGCTACCAAAACACACGCATCCTGAGTAGTTACAATTAGTGATTATCTCAATTTTTTAAGAAAACCCTTTATTTGGTTAGGATTCAACGTCGGCAGGGTACAAATCCTGCCGACGTTTATTTTACGTTTCGGGATCACAAATAAAGAATATCCCGCACGTCTTTTTCATCTTTTATTTCCTTGTCAATGGTCTGCATGACAAAGGTGTGCTCGTCGGTTTCTTTGGCAATGGCTTTGAATTTTTCGGGACGGAAAACTGCGATTTTATTATCGCCCGTGACCATCCAAAGCAAGTTGTCGGAGTTTTTATTGTACCTCAGCCTTGCGCCATTTTCGGCCAAAAACTGGTAAACGGTATTTCTGCTTTTATCAACAAGGTAGGCCGTTTTGTTCTCCAGCGTTTTACCATTTTCATCTTTAAAATTAGCGGCAAGCATCATCATTTCCGGCGGGATGGGTCGGTCGCAGTTCCAGATACCGAAGCCCGTGGCAGTAAATCGGTTGACCACTTTCTTTTTGATGATTTCTTCGGTGGCGGCATAGTCGAGGCCATTGGCGCGCAGCTCTTTTATTTTTTCATTAAATGCCAATTGCGCAAGCCGCCTTTCCTCTTTTAGTTGTTTTTCCAACGCCGCTTTTTGCGCAGCCAGTTTTGCATCCCTCTCTTTTTTTGCTTTTTCCCAGCGGTCAAAATCGCGGTTGAAATCAGCAAGCGCATTTTCGTAATCATTTCCAGATAAAACAGGATTGACAACTATGGTAAGGGCATCGTTTCCCTTTTTGAGCGACAGCTCGTAATCCCTGCTGTTCAGTTTGCGGATGCTGAGGCCGGTCACTTCGCTGAAGCGCTGCTGCAATTGTGCAGTGCTGACCGGAGAATTTGGTTTTAATTTCCAGAGCATCTTTTCATATTGGCGGTACATTTCGGCGAGTTCGTTTTGGGCGGCAGCCAGTTCGCCCGTTGCATCCGGGTTTTTCAGGTCTTTAAAATCAAGGTCAAAAACATAATCGTTGGGGTCGGCCTGTGCCGGCCTGACAGGCCGCTTGGCCAAAGGGTGCGCCGCATTTATTTTTGCCAATTCGGTTTCCTTGTTAATTTGAATGGCCTGCAATTTTTCTTGGAATTCTTTTTTTGCCGGAAACAAGGGGTCGTTTTCGTCCAATTTTTCACCCAAAAAACCATCTTCCAAAACCTCCATCCGGTCAATTACCTGATAGGCCCAGTTCCTTTTTTCCGTGTCCAATTTGTAAATATTATAGCCCGGCGGCACGTTCATGCGGGGGGGGGTATTTACATTGGAGACCAGCTCGACGTCAATGGATTTGCCGGGCGCCATTCTTACTTTTTTTCCGTCTTGCTCCGCAAAAATTTCAATCATGCCGGCACTTTCCAGCGTATATTTTACCCCCGCCGAATCGTAGGTCATGGGGATGCCGGAAAGGAAAAAGTCAACAAAATCGTGCATTTCGCGATAGCGGATAACGACCTCGCCTTCAATCGCTTGCCCATTTTGATCGGAAAAAGCAGCGGCGGGAACAATCAGTTTTGAGCCGCTCGGGTATTCATAAATACCGCCTTTTGTGGCGTTCACCTGAAAAGAAGCGAAGCTTGGTTTGACCTGCGGGATGGGCGGGTTTATATAATTCAGGGCCGCAAAATGAGCCTTGTCCCTCGCCTCGTAATTTCCGTTGTTTCCAAAATAGGCAAAGAGCAAAATAGCCACCGAAGCCGCCACTGCGAGTGCCGCCCCGATGATGGCCAACCTTCTGATGATCGGCTGCCGGGGCTTCGGCGCTGACCTGTATTTTGCCAGCAGGGCATCGAAGTCTTTGTGCCTCTCGATTTCTTCTTTCGACAGGCGTTTTGGATTCAAATGTATGTTGTAATTTTTTTTCATGTTGATTTGGTTTTGGTACGCAACCGTCCTCCCGAAATACATCGCGAGGGTGGCTACATGTTTTTCAACATTATTTTTTTCAACCTTTCCAGCACCCGGTAGGTGCGCACTTTGGCGTTGCTCTCGGTGATGCCCAAGAGGTCGGCGATTTCTTTAAAAGGCCGCTGCTCAAAAAAGCGGAGTTCGATGATTTCGAGGTCTTTTTCGCGCAGTTCGTCCAATGACCCGATCAGTACATCGCGGTACTGCGACAGGCCGTCGCTGTCCATTTCATCAATCATGTTGCTGAGATTGCGGTCTTCAATGCTGACGACCCTTTTCTTTTGGGTATGCCGGTAATGTTGCGACACCTCGTTGCTTGCAATGCGGAACAGCCAAGCGGAAAACGGCACTCCCTGAAAGGAGTAATTTTCCAGCTTTTGCATGGCTTTGAGGAATACCTGCGAGCAGAGGTCGGCACATAGCACCGCATCTTGCGTGCGCTTGAAAATGAAATGGAAAATAGGTTCGTAATACCGGTCGTAGAGTGGCCGGAACAAGGCAGGGTTTTGCTGGGCTGCCTGTATTTCTGCCCATTCGCTCTGCATTGCTTCAGCCGAAACAGTCCTTTTAAAGGAATTCATTTGCCCTGTTTTTTTTACAAGGGTACGACTTATTTGCAAATTTGAAATCATCAATTGTTTTTGAATTCTTTCAAAGGGGTGTGTCCGTATCGGTAAAAAAGGAAAACAAGCTGCCGTCGGTTATACTAAATGTTGGCTTTGCCAGGAGTGAACTACTCGAATGGTTTTTTTATTTTTTGAACAAGTACGAAGAATGCATTCTGGCAGCCTGTTTCCTTTATTTTATTGGTCAGGTCAGTTTTTTTTGACCATTTCGGAAACATAATGCGGGGGGAGGGGGAAAGTAACAGATCGGGAGGGATGTTTTAATTTTTTATTCGCTGCCTTTGTCATTCGCCTTTGGCGAACCTGTTCACGTTAGGGCGGCTATTATGCTTCGCTTCTAACGTGCCGTTTTTACGTAAACAGGTTCGCCAAAGGCGAATGACAAAGGCAGCGGGAATAAAAAATTTAAATTCGTTCAATTTGTTATTTGCGAAGCGGGTCTGAAGTGTTTAAGGGCGCTCATTTATTTATAAATCAATATTTTTTCCACAACTAAATTACGCCCATTTTTAATTTTTATAAAATACAAACCCGCGGGTATATCACGCATTTGTATTTCAAAAAAACCTGACGCTATATTTTTTTTATTAAAAATAATTTGGCCGGAAGGAGCATATAAAGCTACCTCCCATTTACTGTTTTTATTGTCAATAATTTCAAACCGGATATTATCAAAAACTGGGTTTTGTAAAATATGCAATTCCGGCTTGTTTTGAACTTCTTCCACGGCAACAGGAGTGCATTTGTCCCCTTCCAACAAGCCCTGCCGCAAAGTATTCAAAGTAGCCAGCATCCGCATTTTTTGCCCTTCGGTAAACATAGCCAAACAAGCATCATCAGAGTAGAACATATAATCCATGAACATATCCGGCTCGCTGCACGAGGCCACCGGATGGGTCGGGCATTCACCCAAATAGGTCTCACATGCTTCGGGCGTATCTTCGACAAAATCATCGCCGCAGCAATCGGAAACAGATGGCCCCCAGGGGTGTTCGAGGTTCAGATAATGCCCGATTTCATGGGTCAGTGTGCGGCCTAAATTATAAGGTGGGTCAAGGTTTATATTTCCGAATTGGAGGTAGTTGACCTGCACCCCGTCTTCTCCCGGCGGCGCCATGCCGGGGAATGTGCCGATGCCGCCAATGCTGCCCGAAAACTTAGCGACCCATATATTCAGGTAATGTTCGGGGTCCCATGCGTCGTGCCCACCTTGATTGCTAAAATGGATGCTCGACGTGCCGCCGATGCCGCTGGAATTATTGGTAAAGCTGCGGGTTATTCCAGTTGTCGCATTACCGTCGGGGTCAACTTTGGCGAGGCAAAATTCAATTTCAATATCGGCAACAAATGGCTGGAAAACGGAAGGGATATTGGGTATTTCTATATTCTGCGCGCGGTAGTCGGTATTTAGTATTTCTATTTGCGATAATATCTGTTCGTCGGAAATATTTTCTTCGGGCGAGTTCCAAACTATATGCACGACAATCGGGATTTCAACAACCGACCTATTATTTACGCTGTTGCGGTTGTTGTTTATCCAATTATTGATTGTGGCTTCTTGCTCCCTTATTTGATGCGCAGCAAATATATTATTTTCCAAAAATAATTGGCGCTGCTCGCTTGCATGGCAGTGCCGGGTGTTTTGCGAAAGTATTTCAAAAGGAATAAAAAAAAGAAATAGCAATGTCCCCGCAAGGGGAATATTCTTTTTGAAATGTTTATTTAAATATACCAAAATCGGTTTCATGGAATATTATTTTATTGTTTGAAACATATCTCCGTGCCCTTCCAAAAGAGTGGGAATTTGCCACAGGCATCCTCCACGGGAGTCCATTGGACCTTTGGGATATTCCCACTCCCCACTCCCCACCCCCGCAATATTAAAATAAAATATGCGCCACCATATTAACAACCGAAACCAATAAGGCCAGGGCCACTGCCCACCAAAAATTTTCGATTTCCAAGCCTTTTAAAAAATAATCTGCGACTTTTAAAACCACGGCATCAATCACAAAAGCAAACAGGCCGAGCGTAATCCAGATAATAGGCGTGGCAAGAAAATCAAGAACGCTTCCAAGAGTGCAATTAAGCCCCGCCACGACAAGGCCGACTATGAGGGCGCTCACAAAACCATCCACTTTTACGCCCCTCAAAATACGGGCGCCCAACCATACGGCAACGGCATTGATTAATACGAGATAAATTAAATTTGACATGTTTAAATTGTTTTTAGGAACTGCTTAGCAGTATGCCTTGAGGTGATGCCTTTGGGCGGGGAGTGCGGGGGGAAAGGCGTTGCCTCAATATATCGAAATCGAATTGAGGCAACGCCTTTCCCCCCGCACTCCCCGCCCAAAGGCATCACCTCAAGGCACCCTGCTAAGCAGTTACTGTTTTTATTAATAAGTCCTCGGGTCAACCGCTATATTTTTAGATTAAATGGCCGATATTATTTTTTCCACCTATTATTCCCCCTATCCGTATCGGCCATTCTTTTGGAGGCATCAATTTCCAGGCTTTCCACTTTTTTGAATTTATCGTCCAATAAAAATTCATATTGCGGGTGCGTCCACCTCCAATCTTTTAAAACAGTAATATCGTTGCCATATTTATCGCTCTTCTTTTCGCCGAGCATAATGGACAAAGGGATGGTAAAATATTTCTTTTTGCCCCCTTTATAAGTTACCAATAAATCAATCGGCATCGGCATATCCCCGGCCCGTTGCAATATTATTTTGGTCTGCTTCCGGTTGGCCTTTTTAACCGATACCACGCCGTAGTCAATTGTTTTTAATGTCTGCACAAAATATTCTTTGAACCAGTCGAGTTCCAAACCCGATTCCTTTTCCATGATCCTGATAAAATCATTTGCGTTCGGATGTTTGAATTTCCAAGTATTAAAATAACGCAGCATCGCCCGGTCAAAAATCGGCTTACCCATTATATATTGTAATTGCGTTAAAAAAACATGCCCCTTTACATATGCCGCCACGCCATATGCCGAGGCCGTCAAATAATGGTCGGCATGGGTGGTCATGACTTCCTCGCGCCCGCTTTTTGCGAAGCTGATATATTGCTCGACCGCCGATAAATGCGGGTCGTCAACAGGCGTGCCGGAAATAACTTTTTCTTTTTTCAAAAAATTCATGACCTCCGATTCCGCGTATTCCGTAAAACCCTCGTCCATCCACGGATATAGGCTTTCGTTATTGCCGAGCATACCATAAAACCACGCGTGCATCCACTCATGTACGAAGGTGCCGAGGCCAGCACTGCCCGCCAAAAAAGTGGCCATCGGATATTCCATTCCACCATCGCCGGCCTGTATAAAAGAATAGGCTTTATATGGATATTGGCCAAAAGTTTTATTGATAAAATCCATGGCCCGGTCCATTTGTTTTGGTGCTGCTTCCCATTTTTTCGACATATCTTTATCGCCGGGCTGATATAGGAAATGCAATTCCACCCCGTCCTTTCTGATGAGCCGTATATGTTTGTAATCGGGATCGGCTGCCCACGAAAAATCATGCACATTTTCAGCTTTCCAACGCCATGTATATTTATCGCCCGGAGCAGGCCGGACAGCAGTGCCTTCGGGTTCGTAACCCTTCCCAATTTCAGCGGAATTTTGCAATATACCGCTGGCCCCCAACATATATTTCCGGTCAATGGTTATGTTCACTTCGAAGTCGCCCCAAACGCCATAAAATTCGCGCTGCACATATGGGTCGGCATGCCAGCCCTGATAATCATATTCGCACATTTTAGGGTACCATTGGCTCATCGAAAAATCAATTCCGCCCTTGCTGTCCCTCCCCGAACGGCGCACCTGAAGCGGCACTTGCGAACTGAATTCCATGTCCAACGTGACAGTCGAATGCGGCAATATTGGCTCCGCCAATGTTACCTCCAAAATAGTTTCGTTCACTTCATATTTGGCTGCTTTTCCATTGCATTTCAGGGACTTTATTTTATGCCAGCCATATTCGCTTTCTTTTAAATTTTTGATGCGGTCGCCCACCCGTGGGTCGGCCCGCTTGGGGTCTCGGTTGTACATATCCATCATGCTGCCAGGCCGGAAAGCATTAAAATAAAGATGGTAAAAAATACGGTGCAGGGTGTCCGGCGAATTATTAAAATACTTTAACTGCTGTGTACCAGTCAGTTGATGCCTGGGTGCATCCATGTTGATGTCCATTTTATATTCTACCCGTTGCTGCCAACCGTCGGGTTGGGCAATTAGGGCGATGGTTGAAAAAAAGGAAAAAAGGAGGAAAAAAATCTGCTTGGTCATGAATGATATTTTGATAAAAGAGCAACAAAGTTGAGAAATGATGAGCGTTTACCAAAATCATAATATTCAGCCCCTGAACACGGGCTGACGAAAGTCATGCGCGCACCTGATTTTTGTCACCCTATTCCGGCGGCCAAATGGATATTTTTGCTCTGTTGAAAAGGATGATAAAACAATGGCGAAAAATAATAAATAGCCCGGTGCCAGGCTCAATAAGCCCAAATTCCGTTACTCCTCCCTTGAGTAAAATGATTCCCCTCTCTGGCACCGGCTTTTAAAGAACTCATTCTTCAATGTGAGAGGTGTATGATGGAAGCTGCCGGCCGGTGGCTTCCTTTTTTTTATTTAAATATTCAATTTGGCAACAGTAGGATATTTTGTTAGCATTGCATTCTAACAAAAAAATATATGGAACAACACCGCCAATTAAAGCATGAAGATATAAAAAACCAAAAAATGGTTTTCCCTATTTCCATCGTCTGCGACAATATACGGACGCCCGAAAATATAGGGATGATATTCCGCCTCGCCGAGGCATTTGGAGCGGAGTGCATCTATCTCTGCGGCGACGCCCCTACCCTTCCCAATAAAAAAGTAGCGCGGGCTGCCCGTTCCACAATTAAACCCGGCAACCATAAAACAGTAAAAAATACGGCCGATATTATTTCCGAATTAAAAAATAAAAACTATAAAATAATAGGTTTGGAAGTGACCAATAACAGCAAGGACATCCGCCATTTTGATTTTTATAAAAATAATAAAATTGCGCTCGTGCTCGGCTCGGAAAGATATGGCATTTCAAAAGAGGTTTTGCAAATGGCCGACCATTGTGTGCATATCAATTTATTTGGAAACAACACTTCAATAAATGTGGCCAATGCAACGGCCATCGCTTTATATGAATTGGCGCACAGGATGGGATTGCACACAGATTGAACTGATTTAACAGACTAAAACTGATCTGAAAAGTTGCGTTTAATAAATCAGTTTTAATCTGTTAAATCAGTTCAATCTGTGTGCAATCCTATTGCAATCCTATGAACGTTCCCGGTGCCATTGTTCCAATTCTTTAAAGGTGGCCGTCAGTTCTTTTATATCATCCGGCGCACGTCCTGCGCTTTCGCATTTTTTTGTAAAAACATCAATTGGGTCGAGTTCCTCCAATTCTTGATATTCGCCTTGTTCGCTGATGGAAAAATGAGAAGTTTTGAGGCGGGTCTTTAATATTTCGATATTTAAATTTTTAATAAAATCTTGCAGCAGGCCATTTAAATTGGGGATCAAAGTATCCGACTCCACGACAACTTCCACCCAAACAGAGAGGCCATCTTTATAATCGTGGTGCAATTTTTCCAGCCTTTCCTGCACATATTCAAAACTCCCTTCAATGGTTTTTAACCTGCGGAAAATAGGCAGCTCCAGTTCCTCTATTTTTCTAATTTTATTTTTATTAAAATCAATTAACGTGACTGATTTTGTGTCTTTTGTTTCGCTGAAACTCAAAGGTATAAGCGACCCAGAATATCTTACTTCTTTTTTGCCGCCGATAGATTGTGGCCGATGTATATGACCGAGCGCCACATAATCAAATATTTTCGGGAATTGGTCTGCTTTTATATTTTCGATGCTCCCCAAATATATATTGTCCTGTTTATGGCTTGCCTCGTGCCCGGTGACGCATAAATGCCCGGTAACGATCATCGGCACCTTTTCATTTTTATATTTTTGCGCCTCTTTTCCGACCGCCTCATAATGTACCAATATTCCTTCCCTTATTTTTTCCACCCGGTCTTTGCTTGTCTCTCCCGAAACTGCCCGCCGTAAATCTTGGTCGCGCAAAAAAGGAACGGCAGCAACCACCGCTTCTATATTGCCTTTTTTATTTTTTAAAACAATAATTTCGTCAGCCGGGTCATCCGTTGCTTTTCCAATAATATGGACATCCAATATTTGCAATATATCGCGCGGTGCATCCAGCATTTGTGGCGAGTCGTGGTTGCCGCCCGTTATGATTACATGCCTGCAATCGGATTGCCAAAGCCGTTTCAAAAAATTATAATACATAGCCCGCGAAGAACTCGGCGGGTTGCCAATGTCAAAAACATCGCCCGCCACGATGAGCAGGTCCACTTTTTTTTCGATAATTATATTGGCCAGCCAATCGAGTGCAAGTGCATGTTCTTCTTCCCTTTCACGGGAAATGAATTTTTGGCCCAAGTGCCAATCAGATGTATGGAGTATTTTCATTGGCGTAAAATTAGTAAATCATTAAATATTCGATGGAATGGGGAGCGGGAATAAATTCCCGCTCTCTTGGAAGGGCATGAAGTCCTGCTTTTTAAATCGTGCAATGTTTTCAGAAAGAGACGCGAATAAATTCCCGCGCTCTTGAAAGGACAAGGAGAAAAAGCCCGATACTTTCTCCATGCCCTTCTGAAAGGGCGGGAATTTATTCCCCCCCCTAAATTCCCGC
>DROJ01000388.1 GCA_011321935.1 Bacteroidota bacterium
ATAAAGGTGCCGGGGGTAATCATGGCACTCTTTTACCTTTCTGACAACTGCTTCCGCAATATATATTTTTCAAAAACCAAAATCACTAATATCCCCAAAATATAAGCAAGCCCCCCCCGATCAAAGCCCGTCCCGATCACCGTCCTCGCCAGTTCCGAATGCCCCAATCCGAGCAGTTTTACCAATCCAAAATATTGTCCGATTTCAACGGCAAAAGAAAATACCAAAACATATATGCCGGCCTTTATTGGCGCTGCGTTCCAAAAAGATTTTAAAAAACAATAAATAAAAATAACGACAAGGAAATCACCGACATATGGGCGGATGAATTTGTCCTTTATATAAATGGCAATAAATACTTCGGTGAGGAAAAGGAGGGTTGCGGCGGCGAGGTAGTTTTTGTTGAGGGTGGATTTTTTTTGCATGTATAAAAACTTGTTGTCTCTATTTTCTATAAAATAGGTGCGTAAAGGTAAAGGATGTTTTGAAAATGTTTTGAGGCCTTGGCTTTTGCTTGTATACTGAACCATATTAGGTTTTGTGCATCGAGTGCAGGTTCTCCCCTTCTGGGGCTGGGGGCTGGCGAGGGCAAATGCACAAAACCTAATATGGTTCAGTATACGTACAGGTGCAAATATACACGGCTCTCGCTCTCTTTAAAATGACATTTGAGATAAAATATTTAACATTTTTTTGATAATCAAAAAATATTGCTTCTCTTTGGCAGCAGCAACAAGGATGATTTAATGATTACTAAACGGCATTTACAAATTAATGAAAATATGGCAAACAAAATAAAAACCCACCAGGGTATAAGCAATAATGCCTGTAATATTGGTCTGCTCAAAACCCTCCCCGATGTCTTGAAAAATATGTTTCAAATTTTGTCCCTTATTTTGTTTTTATTTATTTCAGAAAAAACAACCGCTCAGAATTCTTATCAGCTCAATGGGATAAATGACGACATCGGCGATGCCCATATACAGGCAATGGAAGATGGGGATTATTGGACGATTCAAGCATTGCCTTCTGGAGAGCCAGTGACGGGCTACCCGGTTATCCGCATTACTGAGTTTGATGAATGCGGCCCAGTCAGGGCAGTGGAATATACCCACCCCCTTATTTATGGCGTGTTGCGTTTTACGCAATCTTATGTTGATGGCGATACCGTCAGGATCGCGATGAACGTAAACCCAAGGGATCTGCACAATCATTCTGAAGTAGGTTTGTTGTCCGTTCATAAAAATAATTTTGGCCATCACTACCTATATGTCCGGGCAGACAATGTGATTATTCCGAGAGCATTTGTTCCAGCAGGAAACAAGCAATATCTTTTACACTCCTTTTTGTCATACACGGACCGTCCTGCACGGTATTGTACTTTTTTATTGGACAAGGATTTTAATATTTTAAAATACTATGAAAACTTTATTGAGTTTACGGCCACTGGAAGTGCCGCTAAATTAGAGGATGGCTATATGTTGGCAACAAGTGAAAATATTTACAAACTGGATACGGAGCTAAACCCTGTCTGGAGAAAAAAAATGTCCAGCAGGCATTACCCTGGTAATTTTGTTAAGCAGGCGGATGGTGTTGTGATGTATATAGTGCAACCGTCTCTTCCGAGAGAAATAGCGTTGATTAAAATTGACTTTGGTGGAAATATAATTTGGCAGTCTGGAAATTTTAATTTTAATGACCTTAAAATAGTAGTTTATCGGTTGTCTGAAAAACCAGATGGAAATTTAGAATTTGTAGTTCATAAATTCGATTCCGATAGCTTATGGACTGACCTATTAGTGGCTTATACGGTTGACTCGAAAAACGGCAATGTTATTTCGACAAAGAATTCTTTTAACCACCCATTGATTAATGAATTCAGATTGGTCGAATTCGCCAATAATGAAACCGGTCAAAATCAATTTATTTTAAAAACACCTGAAAATAATCATATTCTTTGGAATGCCGTTGATGATGCTTCCTGTGATTTAAATGATGGTATAACCGCTATCCCTCCGTCCGAGCCATTGGAGATAGCTCCCGCAAATATGCCTGCATCGGTAGGCGATCATTTTCAGACGGGAAGTTACGAGTGGACGAGATCAGACGCCCTGCCAGATGTTGAATTAATATGCGAAAATATACTTCCGTTTAATGACCAATTACCAGACGATACGGTCGCCTGTATAGAGGATGGTTTATTGTTGGATATTTCAAATGTACCATATGAGGTCATTTGGGGAGACGGGAGCACAGATAAATCAAAAATGATTTCCCAGTCAGGTATTTATACTTTTGAAGTAAACCATTGTGATATTAGTTATGGAGAAACAATTAATGTCGAACTCGAAACCTGTAATTGCCAGTTTTTCATTCCCAATGTTTTTTCACCCAATGGAGACCAGGTCAATGATTTTTACAAAATATATAATCCCTGCGAATCCTTGACCTCATTTGAGATCAAAATTTTCAATCGCTGGGGTGCTTTGGTATTCTCTTCCGAAGACCAATTGTTTGGCTGGGACGGGACTTTTAAAAAAGAAAAAGTATCTTCTGGGCTATATACCTATTTTATTATTTATAAATCCATTTATAAAAATGAACCCGTTATTGAAAAAGGGGGGATTATGGTTTTAAGGTAAACCATCTGGTCAACTTTACCGATTGTTACGCCCGTCGGCTGGAGGGCTTTATAATCAGCAACTTTAAAATGCAAGTGCTTGTTCCTAAACGTTACCATCTGTTCACGTTTAAAATATAGCGGTTTATTTTAAACCTTACCATTTGGTTGGATTTAAAATCTGAACCACCAACAGTTGTTGCCAGTGACGGCCCATAAATTCGCCTTGATCCCGAATTGTTTTCGGAGCAACAACAAGGGTGATGCTGTATGTTTTTTGTGGGAGGCTTGTGACAACGGGTTTTGCTAAATATCTTTGTGGAGGATTTTCGACAATAAGAGGATTCAATGATAAAATGAATATTTTAATTAAATTCAAAATCGTGAAAGAATTTGAACAAAATGAAAAAACGAGAAAGGCCATTGAAGAAGCTGAAAAGGCTAAAGCAAAAATTCATTATTGGGCTGAAATTTTTGTATTCTTTGGCTTTGGAGTAGGTACGGTTGTAGGGTGTGAATATAATATGACATTTGGGAGTTTAATATGCGTTGCTTCGGCTGTTTTGTTTATGAAGATGAAAAGTCCATAAACTTATAGCGAGTGTTAAAACGAGGTCACGCTATCACCAATGACCTTAAAATTTATTGATAGAAATAAAGCGCATTTTTCAAAGAGATACCAGATTAAATAGGTTTCATGAACTTATGGCTATTTAGTGCTAATTGAACTTGAAACGTCAACAGCACTTTGTATAAAACAATATAACTATCTTAATAAATTAAATCATAAAAAAACTAATGCCATTATGAAAAGAAATTTCATCAAACAAAAAATAGAATCAAAAATTGATACTATCAAACAAAGCAGAAGTAGTGACTCTTATAGCCATTCATTATATTTTACTTTAAATTTCAAATCTGAACAAGTAACTGAACATAAGACACTTTCGGCAGCTAAATCTATGAATTTTGATTATTTATTAGTCTTGTCATATTTTAAATACGAGTATTTTCATTATACTAACTACTCAATGAAACTTGTCTGTATTCTTGATTCAACTTTCTCATTTACTGAAACAATTAGTATTAACGACTGGAGTATGTCAATTGCATATGATGGGAGCGAAGGCTCAACAAAAGAGAATTGTTTCTTGGGCTTTAATCTCATTGATAAGATAAGAAAAAAATCAACAGTATATAGATGGAAGTTTAGCTATGCATCCTACCGTTCTGAAGGATTATCTAAATTATTAAAAATCACAAAAAATTACTTCACGATGAAAGAGTATGAACAACATCTAAAAATAATTGAGCTTGAGAATATTATAAAAAATCTGGAAGAGGAAGAAGAATAATTAGTTTGTTCCTCCACCCTTGTTGCTACTGTTAAAGCGGATTTATGAGCCTTAACAGTAGTAACAAGAGTGAAGAGGGGGCTTTTGACAACAGGGAAATATGTTTTATTTTTTCCTTATTTCATAGAACCTTACTTTGATGTTAGTGTCCAATGATTCTGATAGGTTAATATTTTCATTCTTTCCAAAATACACCTCTCCTCTCCTTTTAATGGCAACTCCATAAACAGACATTGGAATTGATTTTTTTTCATTATTTATAAAAATTGTGTTCCCAGATAAGGAGAAAGTCATTCCTGATCCAAAACTTACAACAAAGAAATAGTCATAATATTTGGGGTCGTGACCAGTTGCACTTATAACGTGGTAGTCAGTTCCTTGAAAAGTTTTATCAATATTATTAATATGAACTTGGAAGTTGAAAGTTTCAACACTTTTGCCTTCGATATATTGTACTTGAAGTTTCTTGTTTCCAGCATCAATGGCTGGAATTGCAATATATTTTATTATTCTTTGATTAGGGGCAAGCCTCAATACCTTTGGCATATTTAATCTATAAGCATTCTTAATTTGTTCAGAACCGTTCTCAAAATTTTGTTCAAAATAGTCCATATTTAATGGATAAAGCAATTCATATCCACTTGTAATTTGGAAACTTTTTAAATAAATCTCTTGGACTTCTAAACTCCGGTTATTTAATTCCACCTTAAATACACTTAGATAATTGTTGTTCAATATGAACGGGTTGAACTTTGAAGAATAATTATCATTGAGTATTGATAGGCTTTCCGTCTCGGTGCCATTTCTGCCTTCTTTTTCTCCATACTGAAGTCGTCTTATCATAGAGTTGCCTGCTACTTTTGGCATCTCTCCATTTTCTATTTTTTCTGTAATAATTTTAAGAAGTTTTTCGTAAATATCTTTATCTTCACTGTTCATGTTTTCAATAGCGGACTGAAAGGAAGAAGTAAACTCTTTTTCATAATTCCCGTCTCTGCTCGCAAGATTTAGTGTCTCTTTGTTCAAGGATTTTGTGTCAATTGGGGTTATACTTATATCAACTTTTTTAGTAGTCTCTTGATTCAGAACACTAGGAGAAAAAGTTACATTCTTATAACTGTGACTTACTGTTCGGGTGGTTATATGAACTGGTTTTGTTATTGTACACGACAATCCTATCATTGTGATAAGAAGCAAGATTAAATAATAGTTTTTCATTTTGATTAATTTCCAGTAACGATTTAACAATTAATCTTTGTCGCTTCAAGTATTCGGTGAGATGTAACTTGAAACAACCTCAAAAGTACAAACAAAAGTTTGCAAGTGTTTAGCCAAAATTCAGCAAGGCATCACTTAAACCCCCAGCCCTCACGCCGCCACCTTCCCCCTCAACAAAAATATCATCTCGTCCAAATGCTCAAATATTTTTTTCTTTCTTTCATCACTGACCTCTGTACTCTTCAAAGCCTTCTCTAAAAAATCCAAAGGTTCGAGCATGAATTTTTTTAAGGCTTCAGGAGACAGTGAAAGCATATAATTTTTTAATAGGCTCAATTGTTTTTTGCGGTCTTCCTCCGCAAAGTATTTTTCCAGAAATTTATTATTTTCCATAAAGCTTCTTTTTTAATCTTCTCCATCCTCATTCGTTCTTATACCCGATCCGCTTCCTGTTTTCCCAATCATTTTCATGGTCATTATCCATGAGCAAGTGATTAAGGATATCATGTACGTCATCATATTTCATTTCCAGTTCAGCAATTTTTTGTGCCAGTTCATCGTAGTTCAAAGCATAACGTCGGAGCATCACAAAAGTCCGCATAATGGCTATATTGACCAACGCCGCTTTTTCACTTTTCAATACGCTGGACAACATCGCCACACCTTGTTCTGTAAATGCGAATGGTTTAGCGCCGCCAAAGTGGCTTTTTGAGGGTATCACATTTTGTGATACCACCTCATTTATTTCATCTTCCGTCAGCTCAAACATGAAATCTTCGGGGAAGCGGATGAGGTTGCGTTTCACCGCTTGTTTTAAAGTTCTTGTCTCCACTTTATAAAGAGAAGCCAAGTCAAAATCCAACAATACTTTTTGCCCTCTGAGTATGATGATTTTCAGGTGAATGGTTTGTAGTTTCATCAAGGTATGTTTAAATTGGTTAATCTGATTTTTAGGTTTGCCTACTTTCAAAGTATGGTGATAGACTGCAAGTTAAAACAGTTTTCCCAATTCTGACAGGATGGCACACAGATTCAACTGATCGAACAGATTTCAACAGATCAAAAAAAATCAGTGCAAATCAGTTCAATCAGTTGAATCAGTGTCCCATCCTATTCATTGCGCCCCTTCAGCACCTCCCGAATCCCCTCCAACCCCTCCACAAAAGCCCCCATTTGCGCCACCATCCTATTGATCGGATCGCCCTCCTCCCCCTTCCTCCACACCTTGTTTTTCACAAACGTTTTTTTGATCTCCTCCCACCTCGTCTTTTCCTCCGGCGACAGGATGCACAGCAGTTCTTTCAGCTTCAAAAAATTCGCCTCCGCGCCCGAAGTCAGCGTTTGGCATTCGCCCTCGTAATGCGAGAGCAGCAGCGTATCGAGTTCCTTTTGGTTCATCACCGGCAGCACTTTTTCGGCGAGTTTGTTCATGTTGCGGTAGCTGCCCTGCAGCTTGAAGGGCGGCTCCATGCGGTAGTCGTCGGACATAGCGGCGGAGCGGATATAGGCTTGGTTGACGGCCAATACCACGTCGCGGACATGGAGCAGCATGGTCAGTGTTTTGAGGTATTCGGCGATGGCCGAGGGGGCGTGGTTGCCCGCAAAATCAAGCCCCTCCTTTTGGCCGTTCTGCGCCATTTTTAGTAAAATATGGAGGTCGTCGGGATGCTTGGCCACCAGTTTTTGCAGCACAGGATTAGAGGTAGCGGCGTTCTCGATGTAGCTCAATTTGAACACCTCCTCCGTATCGCCGATGATGTCGCCGAGGTTGTAAATATCGGCTCGGTTGGCGAGCATGTCCGGCACTTGAAATTTTTCGCCGCTCTCCGTGTAAGGGTTGCCCGCCATCACCACGCAGATGCGTTTGCCGCGCAGGTCGTAGGTCTTGGCCTCGCCTTTATAGACGCCCTCGATTTTGCGCTGCGCATCGCAGAGGGAGATGAATTTTTGCAAAAATTCCGCGTGGCAATGCTGGATGTCGTCCACGTAGAGCATCACGTTGTTGCCCATTTCGAGGGCGAGGTTCAGCTTTTTCAGTTCTTGGCGGGCGGCGGAATTAGGCGCATCGGCGGGGTCGAGGGAAGTGGTTTGGTGGCCGAGCGCAGGGCCGTTTATTTTCATAAAAACAAGGCCGAGGCGGTCGGCGATGTACTCCATCAGCGTCGTTTTGCCGTAGCCGGGAGGGGAGAGGAGGAGGAGCAAACCCATGCGGTCGGTGCGGGTATCGGCGCCGGCAGTGCCGATCTGCTTGGCGAGGTTGTCGCCAAAAATGGGCAGGTAAACCTGGTCTATCAATTTGTTGCGCACAAAAGAACTCAGCACCCGGGGCTTAAATTCTTCCAGCCGTAGCCGCTTCCGCAAACCCGAAATCAGGTCTTTTTTCAATCCCAGATATGCCCGGTAACGCGGCACCACCTCCCCACTGAACCGCTCCATTTTTTGCATAAAACCGTTGTAGTCGCTGCGGTAGCTGCCTGCCTCGACGGCGGGGTGCGAGCCATGCGTCTTGTCCACCGACAACGTTGTCTCTGCCTGAACGATGCGGGATGGATGGAAGTCGTCGAGCAGCAAAAGAGCCGCCACTTCATCCAAGCAAGTGCGTTCTCTCAAACTCTCATTTCTCTCAATCCTCTCAAACTCTCCAACCCATTTCCGAATCAATTGAAACTGCTCCGCCCCCATTTCCCGCAGGGCAGCAACAGAATCGCCAAACCTCTTTTTCGCTTTTTTCTTTTTTAAAAAATCCAAAAACGAGGTGTAGGTAGCAGCCGCGTTTTGGCTGATAATAAAGGTGTCGCCCCGCGTCAGTTCTTGGAACAGATAACGGGCAACCTGCCCCGCGCCGACCTGTGGGAACAAGCCGCTGTCCTCCAAAAAAGCCGCTACTTCCTCCCTCAGTTTTTCAACCAAAAAACCATATTCCTGCGAAGCAGGGAACACCTGCAAGATGTGCCCCGCGCTTTTCAATTGGCTGGCCAACAGCGGTTTAGCTTCTTCCGAAATGAATTTTTTCCAAAAAACAGCGCCGCAGGCACGCACGTCGGGCGGGAAGCAGAGCAGGTCAATTTTGCCCGACACCTCCACCAAAGCGGCGAGGATGTTGGCCGCGTCCACATCGTGGATGCCCTTCACATAGCCCTCTTGGTAACGGGTGGCCGCCGCCTGCTGCACAAAGGCGAGCAAGTCCTCCGGGGCCAGTTCCAACTGCTCCTTTTTGGCCGACCGGAAGAGGTCGTAGGCGAGGTACTCCGCGCGGTAAACCTGCCCGTTTTCGGAGACGAGCGGCTGCTCCCAAAGGTCTTTGGTGGCGAGGAAGGCAGGGTCGGTTATTTCATCAAAAAAATCGGTGCCGGTGAGGTGGAAATTCATGCTGCCGTTGTCGCGCACCACCGTCAGGTCGAGGGGCTGCACATTGACCGAAAACTGGTGCCTGCCCAAGCGGATGATGTTCTGCCCGTCCACAAAAAGGTCTTGCCGGTCTTTGAGTTGGCGGACGGCCTCCTCCTGCAAAGTTTTGAGTTGCGTCTGTATGTTGTTGGCCTTGTTGGAGTCGTCGAGTTCCTTGAGCTGTTGGATGAGGTCGCGCACCTTGTCCACCATCAGGTCGGCGGCAAAAAAGCCGTTTATTTCATTCAGTTCCTTGATGGCCTTGACCCTGTTCTGGATGCCGTTGAGGATGCGTTCGGCGGCGTTTTGCAGGGCGTTGGTGCGGTTGTTCCGGGTTTCGAGCAGCGAGGTTTTGCGGGTATCGAAAGCACCGAAGACCTCCTCCCGTTTCTCGGTGAGCAGCCCGGTGAATTCGTCGAACTCGGCAAATTTGCTTTCCAGTTCTTCCAGTTGCACCATGAGCTTGGTGAGGTACTCGTCGCATTTTTCGGGCGAACCGGCGATGTCGAGGTAGTTGATGATGCCCTGGTCGAGCAGCTTCATCTGGGCGTTGAACTCGGCCTGCGCCTCCTGTCCCATCAGCTTTTTTTGCTGCTTTTTGAGCGCCGCTTTCACTTGGTTCAGCTTCGCAAACAGGCCGCCGATGTTGTCAATGATGCGGGTGGTATGGGTGGCGTCCTCGATTTTGAGGTTGCTCACTATGCCGATGAGGAGTTCGAGGTCGCTGCCGATTTGGGCCGTTTCGGCTTCGAGTTCTTGCCCCTGCTTGGCGGTTTTTATTTTACCCAAACCCTCCTCGCAGGCCGTTATTTTTATAAAATAAGGGTGCAGCGCCTTGTCGTCCAACAGGAAGCGCACGCAGTCGGCAGAGAGCCGTTCGCTCTGTTCGGCGCACTGCGTTTCGAGGTTTTCGATGAGGTCGGGTTCGCTGTAACGGAGGTCTTTGAGGGAGATGATTTCGCCGCGCAGCGTGCGCAGTTCGGAGAGGTTTTTTACAAAAATATCAACGGCGTCGAAAGTGCCGTGTTTGATGCTTTTGAACAGTTCGGCAGCCCGTGCTTTCACCCGTCCGGTCTCCTCCGCCGTGTTGCGTTCGATGCGCCGTTTTTTCTCGAACTCGTCAATGGCGGTGGTGGCCGTTTGGCGCACTTGCAGCAGCGGTTCGTTGAGCAGGAATGCCTCTTTTTTGTCCACCCAATAATAGGCGTCGAGGATGTCGGTGCATTTTTTCGTGAGGTCGTCGTACAGCCCGGCGTAGCTGTCCTCCTTGTTGCAGAGGGTCAGCACTTCTTGGCATTCGGCCATTGCTTTCACGATGTCCTTGTTGCCGATTTTGAACAGATAAGAACCGGTGTGTTCGGAGGGCAGCACCTCGCCTTTCACGAAGGGCGTCTGCCAAATCTGCACGACGTGGTGCTTGGTCGGCTCGTCTTCGGCGCGGAAATAACAAAGCTCCCCCTGCGGGAAATTGGCGTAGCCGTGGCAGGTGATGGGGGTGTTCACTTTTTGTGAAATGAGGTTGTACTGCAACAGCACATACACGCCGTTTTTTTCATTGTAAAATATAAAAAGGAAGTCCTCGCCATTGGGCGAAGCGATGCGTTTTTTAAAGAGCAGCCCATCGGCGGCAGGGCTGAATATTTTATGCTCGCCCGTCTGCAGATAATAGCCGTTGGCAAATATCAGCCCCTGCTGGTCGGGCAACAAAACGCCCGAATGCGCCAGCGAATCTATGCGCCTCACCTGCTGCATTTTTTCATTAAAAACAAAATAGCGGAAGTCCTCTTGGTAGGGCCGGATTTTCAAAACGATGAGGTTGCCGAGGTCGGCGTAGAGGTACTCGGCATCGTCGAGGCTCTGGTCTTTGTGTTCCACGTCTTCGCGGTAAATGCCGAGCCCGTCGTCGGTGTTGTCCTCTACTTTTATGGTCAGGTCGCCGCCCACCGTTTCCACAAAAACGCGGTCCATGATGGAGACGTGGGGGTGCTGCCCGTTGCGGTGCAAATCCCTATCGGCGCGCTGCCAAACGAACTCGTGCTGGTCGGGAAAAACGACTTCGTGGTCGGAGCGGTTGTCCACGTACTGCAGCCCCCCGTCCTTGATGAGCCACTTGAATGCCTTGAAGTCGCGCCCGTCCTTGCCGATGTGGAACACCATGTATAGGTAGCCGCCGATTTTAGCGAAGCGGGCAAAATAGGCCTCTTTGTAATAGCGGTACAAATTGTGGAAGTCGGTCTGGAACTTCTCGTTTTTCAACAAAGCCAAACCCGCCTCCCGGAAGCTGTTTTCCTGAAATTTATAAACGCTGAAAACATCCGCCAACTGAATGCCCGACCGCAGCCCGATGTGGACGTTGTACCCGAATATGCAGTAGCTGCCGACGGAGGCCATGTCCTGTGCGGTGCAGTAGTTGGCGGTGCTGATGCGGTCGTTGGCAATGAGCCGCGTCTCTATCGAACCGAAAACTTCTTTGCGGGCAGCGTTGAGCTTCGCAAGACGGGCGGAGAGGTCGCCGGCCTGCGCACTGAGGCGGCTGCGGATGATCTCGTAGGTGCCGCCTTCGAGGGGGGTGGATTTATTATTTTTTGTCATGTTGGATGGTTTCAATGGAAGGATGATTTAACGCGAGGTTTATTTCAAAGCGAGGTTTATTTCAACGCAAGGCCGCAAGGTCGCAAGGGGACGCAAGGACAAGAACAATGAAACGCGAGGTTTATTTCAACGCAAGGCCGCAAGGTCGCAAGGGGACGCAAGGACAAGAACAATGAAACGCGAGGTTTATTTCAACGCAAGGCTGCAAGGTCGCAAGGGGACGCAAGGACAAGAACAATGAAACGCTGGGTTTATTTCAACGCAATGTTTTACGATAGCAATGTCCTTGCGTCCCCTTGCGCCCTTGCGGCCTTGCGTTGAAATCACCCTCGCGCAGAAATAAACCTCGCGTTAAAAAAGTGTTTTAGAACAAGCCCTTCACCCCCAGTTCCCCAATCCCCATTTCCGTCACCCTCTCCATCAGGTTATTCAAAAACCCCTTTTCCTCCTTCCCTTTCGCACTGTCGTGCAATTTGATGAGCAGTGCCGTAAGGCTCAGGTTTTTAACATCTTCTGATGAGAGGCCGGATTTAGCGATCAGGTTTTTGACGTTGGTCAGCAGCCCCCCGCCGTTTGCATTTCCGTTGCCCAAGAGGGCGTGTTTCGCATCGGCGAGGTGCTTGCTGTTGTCGAACATCCGGTCAATACCCTTGCCCCGGTTGATCTGGTTCATGATGTTGTCCACGAAGGCCATGTCGCCGCCCACGATGTCGATTTTGGCCGTTTTGAAAGCCTCGCCGAGGACACTTGCCTGCGCTTCGGCGATTTCTTTCTGCACGTTGATATGCGCCAGTTCGATGGCTTTTTCTTTCTCCAATTGGAGTTTGAACTCCTCGTGGTCTTTGCCCACGCCGTCGAGTTTTTGCATGGCGAGCGCTTTTTGCTCCACGCCTTTCGCTTCCGCAATGGCGAGTTGTTCGAGGACTTTGGCATCCACTGCTCCCCTTTCTTTTGCCACGTCGGCCTCGGCGAGTCCCTGCTTTTTGATGGCCTCCGCTTTGGCCTCAATGCCTTTGGCCTCGGCCATTGCCTGCTTCTCTATTACGATGGCTTCCATGCTGCCTTCGTATTCTTTGGCTTTGGCTTTCGCCTCAATGACCTGTGCTTCGGAGAGGCCGAGGGTGGCTTCTTCGGCGGCTTTTGCCTCGGCGTTTATTTTGCGGGCCTCGGCTTCTTTGGAGGCGGCGTTCATGGTCGCTTCGGCGTCAATGACCAGTTTTTCGGCGTGGATCAGGGCGGCGAGTTTTTCGGCTTCGGCCATTTTTTCTTTTTCGATAATGGCAGCCTGCCCGATCTCCTCCGCTTTGATGACGGCAACTTGGCGTGCCCTTTCAGCGGTGGCCAGTTCTTTGGTGTCCTTGATGCGCTCCTCTTCTTCGACCACTTTTTTCTCGACCATGATGCGCTCCTTTATCACGTCTTGGATGTTCTTGCGCTCCAGTTCGATGGCCTTCTCTTTGGCAATTTCGGCGAGGGTAACGATCTTGTCTTTTTCAGTGGCTTCGAGCAGGCGTTCCTTTTCCACCCTTTCCGTTTCGACGGCTTCGGTGCGCTCCTTGTTTTTGGCGGCGACGATGACCTGCCGGAGTTTGTTTTCCTCGGCAATGGCCAGTTCCTCGTCGGTGCGGATGCGGACTATTTCAGAACGCAACCTTTCCTCCTCGTTGATTTTGGCAATCTCGGCTTCCTCTCTCGCCTTGATGTTGGCGACCTCCCTTTTTTGGCGTTCCTCCTTTTCGGCGAGTTGGCGCTCGTATTCGAGGATGGCTTCGCGGGCTTCCACATTCTGTTCCTTGATGGTCTTTTCTTCTTCGCGGCGGATGAAATTGGACTTCACCTTCTGCTTGGCGGTGAGGTCGGTGATCTTCTTGATGCCCTCTGCGTCCAGAATGTTATTTTCAGATAAAAATTCGAGCGGCGTTTGCTCCAAGTAGTCAATGGCGCAGTCGTCGAGGACATAGCCGTTGAGGTCGGTGCCGATGATGCCGAGGATTTCATGTTTGAATTTTTCCCGCGAATCATAGAGGTCAACAAAGTCGAAGCGCTTGCCGACCGTTTTGAGGGCTTCGGAAAATTTGGCTTCGAATAGAACCCGCAAGGTGTCAATGTCGGAGGCGCGGGCGGTACCGATGGTCTGCGCCACTTTGGTAATGTCTTTCACCTCTTTGTTGACCCGGGTAAAAAATACGACTTTGATGTCTGCCCGGATGTTGTCCTTGCAGATGAGGCCGTCCTTGCTCGTCCTTGCGATCTCGATGGTTTTGACCGAGAGATCCATCCGCTCGACCATGTGGAGGACGGGGATGACGAACATTCCTTTGTCGAAAACGACTTTGGTGCCGCCGCTTCCGGTGCGGACGAGGGCTTGCCCCTGCGGTACTTTTTTGTACCAAGAAAAGATGGCGGCGAGTATGCCGATAAATACGACGGCAAAAATAATCAGTCCTACGATGATGATGTTGGTTGGCATGTTTTTCAGTTTTTAAGTGATGTAAATTATAGAGTCAATGAGCGTCCGTTCCTTTGAGGTGATGCCCCGAGGGTTCGGGACAAGCTCTTTGCGGTGGCCGTGCGGGTGGGAAGGCGTTGCCTCATATAGTTAGAGGCAACGCCTTTCTCCCCACACAGCCCCCGCAAAGAGCTTGTCCCGAACCCTCGGGGCATCACCTCAAAGAGCCTGCTACTGTTCAATATTTTCAATAATAAAATAGCTTTGTGGGGCTGCACGGACTTGCGTTAGCCGTCCACCACCTTCGGTGGTTGAGGGGCGGCACGGACTTCCGTCCGTGTTACGTCAATACTTTTCGATGATATAATACCCTTTCTCCTTGTCTTCCCCGACAATGAGCGCCTTGTCGCCTTTGTACATGGCGGCGGGTTTTTGTTCCGATACTTTCACATTTATCAATAAAGTGCTGTGGTCAACGATGACCTGCGCCTGTCCCATTTTGCTGGGATTCGCGGGCAGGGTCAGTTCGCATTCTTCGCCGATGTAGTCAACGGCGGTTTCCCCGGCGTCGAGGTTTTGGAACATCGGCACGAGCGGCGTGGTCAATATTTTTGTCAAGCCGAGGCTCACAAAAAGGTTGGGGAAAAGCAGTGCCAGCGAAAACAGCAGCGAGCCGTGCCCCACATAATAATGCGCCAAAATGGAAATCGCCCAGGCAAAAAACAGCACAAAACTCATGATGAGCATGAAGGGTAGTTTGCCGAAATTGAAAAACTGCAATGCTCCGGCAAACCAACCTGCCCCGCCCCCTTCTGCCCCCGCGTCCACATCGGCATCTACATCCACATCTACGTCCACATCCACGTCGGCGTCCATGTCCACATCTATGTCGAAGGCGCTGATGTCGAGCGCACCGGCGATGATGCCCAGCCAGTAGAAAAGGACGACGATGAGCAGGAGGGTATAGACAATGCTCGCCGGACTCAATGCTGCTTGCAGTAAATCTTGCATGGCTTTTAGTTTAAAAAAATTTAGCAGGTTCATTGAGGCGATGCCTTTGGGTGGGGAGAGTGGGAGGAAAGGCGTTGACTCGATGAGCCGAAGCCAGAGTCAACGCCTTTCCTCCCACTCTCCCCACCCAAAGGCATCGCCTCAATGAACTGCTGGACAGTTGTGATATTTTCCTCTTTTTAAAACATTGGCAATCAATTTTTTACTTCGTGAAATGGACGACCTGCCCTACCTTGTACGATGTGCAAAAGGCGATTGTTTTAAAAAGAGAATTGAATGGTAAATCTTCTGTCGAATATGGTATTGGAAATTTATTCCTTGTTTTTTTGATGTCCCAAACTTGCGGGTTTTTGAGATGGGATTCCTGTTTTCTCGTTGAACGACGATGGAATTTCGACGAAGTGTTAACGGTTTCTTAACAGATGTGAATAGAGGTATTGCTGCTTCATGCAGCGTTTCCCCTCGCTTTTGCACCTTTATATATGCAGCGATGGTTTAGCGTTTTTTTATATATCTCGTTGAAAATAAGAGAGCTGTAGTTTTGGTTTTTTTCAAAAACCAAAACCTACCGAAGTATTGGACAGAGCAAATCATTTTAAAATGAAAACGGATACGAACGAATTAGTCCGGGCTTGCCTCGCAGGCGGACAAAAGGCGCAGGCCGAATTGTATGACCGGTACAAAACAAAAATGTACGGCGTCTGCATGCGTTTCGCGTCCAGCCAAATGGAGGCGGAGGACATGCTGATGGAAGGGTTTTACAAAATATTCAAAGACCTGCACCAATTCAAAAACCAATGCCCTTTGGAAGCATGGGCAAGGCAGGTGGTGGTCAATACGGCTTTGATGTATTTGCGGAAAAAAAACAGGCAAATAGTGCCGACGGTGGAGTTGGAAGAAATATCCAACGGTATCGCGGCCGGCGATGATTTTTCGGCAAATATAGACGCGGGGATAATTGTCCGGCTGATCCAAAATTTGCCGGACGGCTACCGGACTGTTTTTAATTTATATGCCATCGAAGGTTATTCGCACAAAGAAATAGCGGATATGCAGGGGACAACGGAAAGCACTTCCCGCTCGCAATATGCGCGGGCAAAATCGGCGCTGCAAAAATTGATAACCAAAGAAGGTATTTTTAATTAAAATATATAGCCGCTGTGCGCTGATTTTCACGAATTATAATAAAATTATTTGTATCCCTTCAAAGCAGTGTGGCAAACATATTTTTTTGAAACACATAGCAACATAGAACACATAGTTTTTTCCGCCTCCGGCGAAAATTAGGGTGCTGATTCCGCCGGAGGCGGAAAAAACTATGTGTTCCATGTTGCTATGTGTTTCAAAAAAATGTGTTTGCCATTACGTTTTGAGGGGATACAATTATTTGTGAATTTATTAGCGAAAATTAACGCAATCCGAGGCAAGCAAGATAATTGTTAAAAATCACAAAATCATGAAAGAAAATAATTTTGAATCTTTTGTCAAAAAGAGTGTCGAGCAATTTGACGAAGCCCCCGCTGATCATATATGGGCGGGAGTGAAAAATAAATTGACCGAAAATATGCCTGCGAAAAACGGTGCATTTCCCGCTGCCAAAATAATAGGCGGCATTGCCGTTGCCGTATTAATTATAGCAGCGCTCCTGTTTGTTTTTAATTCGACAGGCACACCGAACAAAAAACAAAAACCCGACGAAAACAAAGCAACCGCCCAACGTGCTTCCCTGAACGACGATAGCCGGGAGCTGGTCAAAGAACTATTTCCAAATGAATTAAAACTGGTGA